>CAXTNS010000014.1:7308-13315 GCA_964245465.1 uncultured Thermoanaerobaculia bacterium | reverse complement strand
GACGCGGCCTACGTCTTGGTGAGGAGTGGGGGAGAATGGTCCCTGCAACAGAGATTGGGGACCACATCCAGCGAGCTCCACGGCGAGACTTACTCGGAAGTGACCCTGTCGGGAGATGGTCGAACCGCCCTGGTGAGCTCCCCCTATTTCGGGTTCGCATGCAGCCCGGACGCACAGGCCGAGGGCGCCGAGTTTTGCGGCGCGTTGAGCACATTCACGAGCTCCGGCGGGACCTGGACGGAACAGCCCATTCTCCACGTCGGCCCTGAGCACTACCTCTTCGGCTTCTTCTCGGCGCTTTCAGGCGATGGCAAGGTCCTCCTGGCCTCGGGAAACAACGCGCTCGCGTTCGAGAGGAGCGGACAGAGCTGGCTGGAGCGGCAGCAGTTCATCGGCTATGCCTTGGCGCTTTCCGAAGACGGGCAGATGGCTTTGACGGGAAACCCCAACGAGAGCTGTGCCTCCGGAAGCAGTTGCGGCGCGGTCTACATCTTCGGCACCGGGGCCGCGGCTCCCGGAATCCCCACCGTCAGCCATCTCGGTCTCGCCCTCCTGGCCCTGCTCCTCGCGGCGAGCGGTGCCTGGGTGCTGGCCAGGCGCCGCTCAACGGGAAATGGAGGTCTGCAATGAGGACAATGGGCTGTTGTCTCTTGGGCGCCATGCTTTCCTTTTTCGTGGGCGACGCTGAGGCCCGCGAATTCGTCCAGCAGGCCCGGCTCACGGCCTCGGATGCCGCGCCGGGCGACGATTTCGGCTCCTCGGTCGCCGTCTCCTCGGACGGGATGATCGTCCTGGTGGGGGCTCCCCACGATGATTGCAGCGCGGGATTGGATTGCGGCGCCGCCTACGTCTTCTTCCGTTCGCAGGGCGGCTGGAGCCAGGAGGCCAAGCTCACGGTTCCCGAGGCCGGGACCCTGGCTGGGCTGGGAAGTCAGGTCGCACTATCGGGAGACGGCTCCACCGCGCTGCTCAGGGCCCGTTCGGAAGACTGCCTGGACTCGGCGAGCTGCGCGGTCGCCTATGTGTTCCGGCGGACCGGCGGCTCCTGGAACGGGCAGGGCAAACTGAAGACGTCCGGCATGTATATCTTCCCGGCGGGCCGTTCGATGGCTCTGTCCGAAGACGGCCGGACCGCCCTGCTGGGAGCGCCCCGGAGCGGCGACCCGCAAACCCACACCTATTTGGGGACGGCCCACGTCTTTGTGCGGAATGGTGAGAGCTGGAGCGAGGAGACCCGTCTGACCGGAGAGCAGGACTTTCAGTTCGGCAACTCCGTGGCTCTCTCCCGGGACGGGCTGACGGCCCTGGTGGGAGTATTCAGCAGCGCGCCACTCGGGCCTCCGAAGGATCCCAGGTTCGTCGGCGCCCACGTCTTCGTCCGCGGCGGCGGGGCCTGGGTCCGGCAGCAGAGGCTCACGGGACGCAGTCTGAGCGATTTCTCAGAGCCGGCGATCTTCGGCGAAGTGACCTTGTCGGGGGACGGCAACACCGCGTTCCTCAGCAATACCAACGCCTTCTCCTGTCTCCCGGACGTTGCGCCGGAGACCTCCGGGAACGGATTCTGTGGCGCGCTCCTGATCTTTTCGCGGACCGGCGGGGCTTGGGTCGAACAACCGTACCTCAGCTCGCCGTTCGGCGTCTTCGGGTTCAATTCGGCTCTTTCCGGGGATGGCTCGTTGGCCCTGATCGGCACCTTGAACCCGACCGTCTTCGAGAGGACCGGGCAGACCTGGAACCGGGGGCAGCAGCTTCAGGGGTATTCCCTGGCCCTTTCCGATCCGGGGCTGACCGCCGTGACGGGAAATACCCAGGAAGACTGCTCCGCGGGGATCTCCTGCGGGGCGGCGTACGTCTACGGCGCTCCGGCTCCGACTCCCGAAGTGCCTGCCGTGAGCCCTGGAGGCCTCGGCCTGCTGGCTCTGCTCCTCGCGGCGGGCGGCGCCCGGGTGCTGGCCAGGCGCCGCTCGGTCTGACTCTCAGGCCGCCGTAAGGATCGTCTAGAATGCCTGGACAATCCGAGGAGAAACCGATGCTGAAGAGGGCGAGGAGCCGTCTGATCGGCTCATGCTTGATTTTCGTTCTTGGTACGGTCGCTGCTGAAAGAGCAAGCGCTCAGGGGTTCACTTTTTCCCAACTGCCACCGCCGGATCCACAGGCTGCCGGGTCCTACGGCTGGTCGGTCGCGATGTCGCCCAGCGGAGGCAGAGCCATCGTAGGGGCCCGTGGGCAGGGAAGGGCGTACGTCTTCAACCGCACCGCCGGAGGGCTGTGGGAGCTGGATTCCAGGCTTCCCGTTCCTGCTCCCTCGGAGAAGGGATTCGGCAATGATGTCGCCATCTCCGGGGACGGGATGATTGCGCTCGTCGCGCATCCGAACGCTCGGTGTCCTGGTCCTCCTCCCCCCTTCCCGCCGCCGTTCCACTGCGGGGCGGCCTTCGTGTTCATCCGCCAGGCCGGGGGGTGGGTCCAGGAGGCCCGTTTCGGGATTGAGAGGGTCTTCGACTTCGATTTCAATTTCGGCTGGTCGGTCGCCCTCTCGGAGGACGGCTCGACGGCTCTGATCGGCCAGTTGGGCAACTGTCCGGGAGGAGACTGCATCGGAGCGGCCTTCGTCTACCGGCGGAGCGCGAGCGGGGCTTGGAGCCCGGAAGGCACCCTGAGGCCCTCCAATCCGAAGGCCAGGTCCTTTGGCGGCTCCCTCGACCTCTCGGCGGACGGGAACACGGCTCTCATCGGAGCCTGGGGAACCCAGTGTGCGGGAAGCTTCACTTGCGGCTCGGCCTACATGTTCACCCGGAGTGGTGGAGTGTGGAGCCAGCAGGCAGAGCTGATCCCGTCCGATCCACGGCCGTTGGCCTTCTTCGGCACCGTGGACCTGGCCGTGGACGGGGCGAGCGCTCTGATCGGCGCCTCTGGAGAGGCGTCGGATGACGCCTCGGAGCCAGGGGCTGTCTACGTGTTCGCTCAGAGCGGCAGAGCCTGGACAGAGGTGCAGAAGATCACCGGCGGGAGCAGCGGGGACCAGTTCGGGAGCGCTGTGAGCCTCTCTTCGGACGGACTCTCGGCGCTGGTCGGGGCATTCTCGACGGATTGCACCAGAGGCGATGACAATTGTGGAGCGGTGTACCGGCTGTCCCACCAGGGTGAAACCTGGAGCACGCCCCAGTATCTCCGAAGCTTCTTCCACGGTGCCATGAGAGGCTTTTCCGTCGCTCTTTCGAGCAATGGAAGGACCGGGCTGGTCGGAGCGCCGGGAAAAAACTGTCCGGCGGGGACCTCCTGCGGCACCGTGGTTACCCTGGAGGCTCTGCCCGCCCAGTAGCCGGGCCTCACCTCCTGGCCCCGCTCCTCGCGGCGGGCGGCGCCTGGATGCTGGCCAGGCGCCGCCGTTCCGCCTGAGGGCCTTGGGATCAGGCCGCCGTCTTCACCGCGGCGGCCTCTTTCACCACTCCGGTCCGAGCCAGCAGCCACTCGGCCGACTCCCGCCAGAGCGTGTTGCGGAAGCGCTCGCGGAAGAAGCCGAAGTGGCCGATCTCCGGAGCTCCGGCCTCCCGAGGATGGACATGGCGATGAATGACCGGGGCGTTGCGGTACTCGCGCAGCAGGGCCTCCACGGCCAAGCGCGGCGCGTAAGGGTCGTCCTCGAAACCGTAGGCCAGGATGGGTTTCGTGAACCTCTGGAAACCCCGGCGGCGTTCTTCATGCCCGTGAAACAGGAAACCGGGCCGGCGGCACCAGGCGGCCCACTCGCGGGCCACGCCGCCAGGGAGGTCCTCCTTGGTCCCCATCCAGCCTGGGACGTAGCCGAAGATCCAGCTCACCAGCGGCGCGAGATACCAGCGCAAGGCCAGCTTCCATCGTTCCTGCTCGGGCCAGTGCCCCAGATAGCCGTTCTGGGCCGCCACGGTCATCGCGGCGTCGATCCGGTGGTTGTTATCGGCCAGCCCCACCATCTGGCCGCCGACGCTGTGGCCCACCACCAGGAGGTGCCGGGGGCGCAGGTGGCCGCCGATCCAATCGATCATCCCGGCCTGGTCCTCCTCGCACCACTGGATCATGCGGGCGCGGAACCCCCGCAGGCTCTTCGGCCGCGAGCCGCCGATCCCCCGGTAGTCGTACGTCAGCACCGAGAAGCCCTCGCCGGCCAGATAGCGGGCGTAGGCGTCGTAATACCCGCGGGGGACGGCGGTCGCGGAATTGATCAGCACGGCGGCGTTTCGATCGTTGCCGGGATCGGGCTCATAGAGGGTCGCCGCGAGCCGGAAACCGTCGCGGGCGGGGAGGCGCAGACCCCTGTCAACCTGGATATCGACTTGAAGGCCCATGGCAGCTCTCCTTTCGTTCAGATCCGTTCAAGGATCGTGGCGATTCCCTGACCACCGCCAATGCACAGGGTGACGAGGGCCGTGCCCAGCCCCCGCCGTTCAAGCTCGTCCAAGGCGGTCCCGAGCAGCATGGCCCCGGTCGCGCCCAGCGGATGGCCGAGGGCGATGGCGCCGCCGTTGACGTTCACCCGCTCGGGATCGAGGCCCAGGTTGCGGATCGTCTGGAGCGCCACCACCGCGAAGGCCTCGTTGATCTCCCAGAGGTCGATGTCCCCCGGCGCCATGCCCGCCTGGGCGAGCGCCTTCCGGGACGCCGGGGTGGGAGCCGTCAGCATGATCACCGGCTCGGAGCCGACGGTCGCCGCGGCGCGGATGCGCGCCCGGGGCTTCAGGCCGTTGGCCTCCACGTACTCCCGCGAGGCGAGCAGCACGGCCGCCGCGCCGTCCACGATGCCGCTCGAATTGCCGGCCGTGTGGACGTGGCGGATCTCGGAGACCTCGGGATAGCGCTGGAGGGCGATGGAGTCGTATTTCTGGCCCATCCCCACGAAGGCAGGGGCGAGCGACGCCAGGCCTTCCGCGGTGGTGTCCGGCCGCAGGTGCTCGTCCTTTTCCAGCAGCACGGCACCGGTCTCCGGGTCCTTCACGGGGAAGAGGCTCCGGCCGAACCGGCATTCCCGCTGGGCCACGGCCGCTTTCTGCTGAGAGCGGAGGGCGAAGGCGTCCAGCTCCTCGCGGGAGATGCCTTCGACCGTGGCGATCAGGTCCGCGCTGATCCCCTGGGGCACCTGGTAGTGCTGGGTCCGGAGATGGAGGTTGTCCCCGTCCTGGCCCGCGCCGTCCGATCCCATGGGCACCCGCGACATGCTCTCGACGCCGCCGGCCGCGACCAGCCGCTGCAGGCCGGACATCACGCCCATGGCCGCGAAGTTGATGGCCTGGAGGCCCGAGCCGCAGAAGCGGTTCACGGACGTGCCCGCGACCTCCAGGGGCCAGCCCGCCGCGAGCACGGCGTTGCGGGCGACGTTCGCTCCCTGCTCGCCCGCCTGAGAGACACAGCCGGCGATCACGTCGTCCACCTCGCGGGGATCGACGCCGCTCTTGGCGGCCAGTTGGTTGAGCGTCTGGGCCAGCAGCTCCTGCGGATGGACGCCGGACAGCGCTCCCTTGCCCGCCTTGCCGCGGCCTCGCGGCGTGCGGACGGCTTCGAGAATGAAAGCGTCGGTCATGGCTTGATCTCCTCTTCAGTAGTACGAACGATCGTGCGATTTTCCAAAAGGTACAGGGCCTCTGTCTCCAGGAGTTGTCTCCACTAAATACCGGGATCAGGCTCGGGAATCGTTCAGCAGGCGCTCGAAGGCGGCGCGGGCGCGCTCGCCGGCCTTCGCGTCGTGGAGCATGCGGTGGGAGTGGTGATAGCCGAGGACGATGCCGCTGATCTCGAAGGCGAGCTGCTCGGCGTCGAGATCGGCCCGGAAGTGACCGGCTTCCACGGCCAGCCGCGCCGCCTTGGCCATGAATTCGTAGCGGCGCCGCTGGGCAGCGACCAGGAAGTCGCGCAAGGGGCCCGGGCGGTCGTCGAGCTCGACCGAGGCGGCAATCAGGGGGCAGCCGCCCGGCAGGGACCTGTCGTTCTCCCAGACGAGCCAGTTCTCGAGCAGGGCGCGGAGCCGGGGCTCGCC
>CAXTNS010000014.1:5057-7298 GCA_964245465.1 uncultured Thermoanaerobaculia bacterium | reverse complement strand
CCTCGAAGCGCTCGACGGCGGCCTGGAGCACCTGGAGCTGGAGCTCGTCCTTGGATCCGAAGTGGGCGAAGAGGCCGCTCTTGGAAAGCCCCAACTCCGAGGAAAGCGTGCCGATCGTCAGCCCCTCCAGTCCATCCCGGCTCGCCAGGCGGACGGCCTGTTCCAGGATGCGCTCGCGGGTGTCAGCTCCCTTGCCCATGGGGTAAGAATACGAACGGTCGTTCTATTCTGTCAAGAGGGGTCTGAAAACGAAAACCCCCGGAGCCTTGCGGCAACCGGGGGTTTAAGGGTCCGTCTCGGTGGCGTTGGGTTCCCCTCAGAGGGTTCCCGTCCATGTGCCACGGACTTGTGGAGACTCCTCGTTACGAGGACGCCACCTCCACAGAACCGTGATTACCTTCGTTCACTGGACCACCTCCTTCCTGGGCGAATCCATCATCGGCGGGTCCCAGCCCGCCCAGCTCCTAGGCCGCCCAAGCCTCACCGGAGCCGCCACGTCACTCCCAGGAGGAGGCGTGGACCCTTGACACGACTATATGTTGGGGTATGGGGAGGGAAAAGTCAACGGCCGAGCGTATTTAAGCCGATCTCCCTCAACCGGGCCTCCAGCAGCCCCGCGGGGCGCCCGCCAAGTCCCCGGCCTTCCCTCGGCGGACCCTGTGGTAGTGTTCCGCCGACTGTGGAAATTGGGAGGAATCGGGAATGAAAAAAGTCGGAATCCTTTTCGGGCAGGAGGACACCTTCCCTCACGCCTTTATCGACCGGGTGAACGCCAAGAAAGCGGACGGCATCGTGGCCGAGCCCGTCCGTATCGAGAAGCTGATCCAGGGTGAGCCCTCGGGCTACGCCGTCATCATCGACCGCATCTCGCAGGACGTCCCCTTCTACCGCGCCTACCTGAAGAACGCCGCGCTCAACGGCACGGCCGTGGTCAACAACCCCTTCTGGTGGAGCGCCGACGAGAAGTTCTTCAACAACTGCCTGGCCACCAAGATCGGCGTGGCCGTGCCCAAGACGGTGCTCCTGCCTTCGCACGAGACGCCGCCGGACACGGGTCCGAAGTCCTTCCGCAACCTGGCCTATCCGCTGGACTGGGAGGGGATCTTCCACTACGTCGGCTTCCCGGCCTTCTTCAAGCCCTTCGCGGGCGGCGGCTGGAAGAACGTCTACCGGGTGGAGAACCCCGACCAGTTCTTCCGCGCCTACCATGAGACCGGCCAGCTCGTGATGATGCTCCAGGAGGAGATCATCTTCAAAGAGTATTTCCGCTGCTACGCCATCGACTGCCGCGACATCCACATCATGCAGTACGACCCCAAGCAGCCCTTCCACTTGCGCTACGTGAGGAACGGCCCACCCGTGGATCCGGCCCTCCTCCAGAAGGTGCACGACGACGTGCTGGCGCTCAACGAGTGGCTGGGCTACGACTTCAACACCGTGGAGATGGCCGTGCGCGACGGCATTCCCTACGCCATCGACTTCTGCAACCCGGCGCCGGACGCCGACGTCAATTCGATCGGCGAAGACAACTTCGGCTGGATCGTCGAGGCCGCGGCCGACATGGCGATCCGCAAGGCGCAGCAATACGCCGAGGGCGGCGACAACCTGCGCTGGGGCCAGTACGTGCGGAAGTCCGCGGCCCCGCCGGTGCCGGCCGTAGCTGGCGATTCGCGGGTGGCGATCACCTCGAGGTAGAAACCCATGTCCGACGCCAAGCTCTTCACCCTGGGGATTGAAGAGGAGTTCCAGCTCATCGATCCGGAGACGCGGGATCTGCGCTCGCACGTCCAGCACCTCCTCGACGACGAGCACACGCTGGCGGACCAGTTGAAACCCGAGCTCCACCAGTCGGTCATCGAGGTGGGCACCAACATCTGCAAGGACATCAAGGAGGCCCGCCGCGAGGTCCTGTCCCTGAGGAGAGACCTCGCGAAGCTGGCCCGGCGCAACGGCCTGACCATCGCGGCGGCGGGCACCCATCCCTTCGCCCACTGGAAGGACCAGCTCATCACGGAGAACGCGCGCTACAAGGAGATCGTCGACGACCTCCAGCAGATCGCGCGGGCGAACCTGATCTTCGGCCTCCACGTCCACGTGGGCATCGAGGATCGCGAGGTGGCGATCCACATCATGAACGCCGCCCGCTACTTCCTGCCGCACATCTTCGCGCTGTCGACCAACTCGCCGTTCTGGCAGGGGCGCAACACGGGCCTCAAGTCCTTCCGCAGCAAGGTCTTCGAT
>CAXTNS010000014.1:0-5047 GCA_964245465.1 uncultured Thermoanaerobaculia bacterium | reverse complement strand
ATCGTTTCCCGCGCACCGGCATCCCAGACCACTTCCAGAGCCACTCGGAGTACGAGAACTACATCAAGCTGCTGATCAAGACCCGGTGCATCGACAACGCCAAGAAGATCTGGTGGGACATCCGCCTGCACCCGTTCTTCAACACCCTGGAGTACCGGATCTGCGACGTGCCCATGCGGGTGGACGAGACGATCGCGCTCGCGGCCCTCATCCAGGCCGTCACCGTCAAGCTCTACAAGCTGATCAAGCAGAACCTGGGCTTCCGCCTCTACCGGCGCATCCTGTTGAACGAAAACAAGTGGCGGGCCGCGCGCCATGGCATCTCGGGCAAGCTGATCGATTTCGGCAAGCAGGAGGAGGTGGCTTGCATCGGGTTGATCCACGAGCTCCTCGCCTTCGTGGACGACGTGGTGGACGAGCTCGACAGCCGCGAGGAGATCAACTACATCCACGAGATCCTGCGCACGGGCACCGGGGCGGACCGCCAGATCGCCGTCTTCGAGCAGACGAACGACGTCCGCTCCGTGGTGGACCTCATCGTCCAGGAGACGCACCGGGGGTTGGAGTAGGCTCCCCGCTATGATCCGCGACGTCCGCCGTGCCTACAACGCCGGGTTCACCCAGGGGCGCTACGAGTCCATGGTGCGCGACCTGGACCTGGACGCGGGCTGCCCGCCAGGTTTCCGCATTTCCGAGACGCCCATCTTCCTTCCCGGGGATCTGACCCGCGAGCTCATCGAAGCCGCCCACGAGATCCTGTCCGTGGTGACCTCCGAGGAGTACCTGCGGATCGCCGGGCGCGCCGTGCCTCCGGAGCTGCACGTGCCGGGCGACGAGGGGCGCCCGGTCTTCTTCCAGGTCGATTTCGCCATCGTTCGCGGGGAAGACGGCCGCCTGACCCCGCGCCTCATCGAGCTCCAGGGCTTCCCCTCGCTCTACGGCTTCCAGTGGCTGCTCGAAAAAGAGTTCTGCGCCCACTTCCCGGCCATCCCGGAGGGTTTCTCCCCCTACTTCAGCGGGCTCGACTCCCACACCTATCCGGCCCTGCTCCGGGACGTGATCGTGGGCGACTGCGATCCCGAGAACGTCGTCCTCCTGGAGATCGATCCCGAGAAGCAGAAGACGCGCATCGACTTCTGCGTCACCGAGCAGCTCACGGGGATCAAGACCGTCAACGCCCGGGACGTGATCGAGCGCGGCGGCCGGCTCTATTACCGGAACAATCACCCACAAGGTGGCCGCGAGGTTCCCATCCAGAGGATCTACAACCGCGTGATCTTCGACGAGTTGGAGAGGAAGGGGATCGACCTCTCGCACATCTTCCGTCGCGAGTTGGACGTCACCTGGGTGGGGCATCCGAACTGGTATCTCAAGATCAGCAAGTTCTCGCTCCCCTTCATCCGCAGCCGCTTCTGCCCGCCCTCCTGGTTCGTCGCCAACCTGGAGGAGCTGCCGGTCGATCTCGACGACTACGTCCTGAAACCGCTCTTCTCCTTCGCCGGCCTGGGCGTGGAGATGGGACCCTCGCCCGAGCGCCTGCGGAGTCTCGAGGATCCCGAGAACTACATCCTCCAGAAGAAAGTTGTCTACGAGCCCGTCATCGAGACGCCGGACGGGCCCGCCCGCGCCGAGGTCCGCATGATGTTCGTCTGGAAGGACCGTCCCCGTCTCGTCAACAACCTCGTCCGTCTGGGCAAGGGCAAGATGATGGGCGTCGACTTCAACAAGGACAGGACCTGGGTGGGGGCGAGCCTGGCCTAT
The DNA here is from genome assembly GCA_964245465.1 of uncultured Thermoanaerobaculia bacterium. Taxonomy (GTDB): domain Bacteria; phylum Acidobacteriota; class Thermoanaerobaculia; order Multivoradales; family UBA5704; genus DATARR01. The sequence goes on along the minus strand of CAXTNS010000014.1, from coordinate 3,286 downwards.
CATCCGCCGCTGGATTGAGAAGTCCTCTTGTCCAGACTGAAGACCGACCTCAGCGCGTCTTTCGCGTCCACGTTTCCCTGAGCGAGCAGAGCCCGGGTGTCCTCGATCCAGAGACGGCCCCGGCCTGCCCTTTGAGCCAGTTGGAACAGGAGAGCCGTCATCCCGGTCACATGGGCCGCCGCCATGCTGGTGCCGGACATGACCGTCACCCCTCCATGGGCGCGCGCGGCCACGATGGCGACGCCGGGAGCGCTCACGTCCGGCTTGCCCTGGATTTCCGGGAACCGCGGGTTGTTTCGGGTCGGCCCGATGGCGGCGGCCTCGTAAGACAGCCTCAAGCTCTCGCGCTCCGAGGTGTCGAACGCCCCCACGGTGATCAGGTTCCGGCCGCAACCGATCGAATTGATCGTGTGGGATTCAACCGGCTTCTCGAACCGGGATACGCCGAGGTCCTCTTGATCGATCCAGGCGTGGAAGGAAACGCCGCCGCCCTCGCGAGACAGCTCGATCTCCCAGGGGCGAACTTCCAGATGAGGCAGGCAGACTTCGACCTGATGGTCGCCGTTGTCGGGGTCTTTCTCGCGGTGGCTGACGCGCCCGAGCCACGCCGCGCCTTCCCGTTCGTCCTCGAAGAGGTCCCAGGTCTCTCCCAGCCGGATGGCCTGAGGCAGGGTGACGCCGTCGGGAGTCCGCAACCTCACTGTGAGCCCCGCATCCTCCTGCATACCGGAATACCAGACTTCCATCTGGTTCTTCGCCTTGCCGGGATCGGTGTACCAACGGATGTTGGCCGGCTGGCCGGAGGCGACTGTTCCGGCAGTGTGGCTCCGCTGCAGGCGGGAATTGCCGGCCGAGACGACGATGGCCCTCCCTGGTTTCTCCGCGAGGAGGCTTTCGAAGCCCTGCTCGACCAGGGTCGAGCCGTCATGAGGGCCGCCGGAGGTGGCGATGCTGAGATTGACGACCGCGGGCATGTCGAGCTGATCGGCCTTTTCGAAGACGTACTCCACGGCTTCCAGAAGCTGGCGGGAGTTGCCGAGGAAACCGTTCGGATCGTTCATCAACTGGACGAAGACGATCGTGGCGTTGGGCGCGATCCCCGGATGGGACGTCTCCGCCGGCCTGGGAGAGCTCGGCTTGCCTCCAAAGAGCGCCTCTTCCCGGCCGTTGCCGGCCGCGATGTCCATCACGTGAGTCCCGTGCGCGGCGATCGGGGGCGCATAGCCCAGGGCCTGATACGCTCCCGCGTCCCCATGGCGCAAGGCGTGATTGATCTCCTCGGCGGTAATTTCCCTGCCGTACTCAAAGCCTTTGGGAGGAGCACCTGATTTCGCGGACTGGTCCCAGATGCAGTGGATACGAGTCATATTGCCATAGCGGAAATTCTTATGGCGGAAATCACAGCCGACGTCCACGATCCCGATCACGACCCCCGAGCCGTCGAGCCCCGGAAACGTTTCCGCGCCATTTTTTGAGCCCAGGAACAGGGACTCCGGATCGCAATGGATGGCCGGCACGGAGTGGTGCAGGCAGAGATGGAGACCGGTCGCGGCCTTGAGGCTGAGCACGTTCTCGTCCGCGCGTACGTTATCCATCTCATCGGCTGGCACGGTGCCCGTCACGATCTGTCCTTGTCCAGGCTTGCGGGAGACCGCAAGGCCCTTCACGGGCTTGTCCCGATCCCTGAGCCGTGCGATCACGTCCAGAAGGCTCTGGCCGTGCGGGTGGTCCTCTTCTTTCCTGGCAATTCTCAATTGCAGCTTGCTGGGGTTCACGGTTGGCATCTTCGCCTCCTGTCGTCTTGCTTTCGCCTCTATGGACGGAACTGAAAGCCGTCTTCCCACCCCGGAAAAAAGAACTTTCCGTCCGTCCATCCGGACGAACACGAAACGAGGAGACGACGCCATGAACGCCACCGCCCTGACCCTCTCGCTCTTACTCTCCAGCCCTATTTGCTACCATCCCCCAATCTTCTATCCCGGAGGTAGCGATGCAGTCTGTACGGACGAGGGCACGATGACGGGTCGGGCGGTGGTGTTGTCCCTGGGGCTGACCGGTTTGGCGGCGGGAATGGCCCATCAAATGCCGGAGATAGAGATCCGGCCGGTAGAGGCGCGACTGATGGGCGGCGCCGCCCACGTTCCATGCCGGACCGTCGCCACCGCTTCGGACCTGATCCCGGATGTGGTGTGCGGGAAGCGGTCCCGCCCCGCTACTCGCAAGGCGCCTAGCCTACCGCCGCCGGACAAGGCGACGCGAGGCGCGGGGTCTGCTGTCAGGGAAGAAACCCAGGCCATCGCGTTGGGTGCACTCCTGGCGGACGGCCAGATCGACAAGCTGAGCCGCGAAGTCCGCCTGTATGAGAGGAAGACGAAATCCGATCCCGATAACGCCAGGCAGTGGAGCGATTTCTCTGCCATCTATCTCACCCGCGCGACGACGACGGATAACCCGCGGGACCTCCTGCGGGCCTATGGAGCCGCGAGCCGCGCCATTGAGGAGGACGAAAGCCTGCTGGAACCGCGCTTCAACAAGGCTCTGGCTCTGGAGCACCTGTTCTTGCCGGACGCCGCGCGGGCGGGCTGGCAGGACTACCTGGATCACGACAGGACCTCAGGATGGGCGGAAGAGGCCCGTAGGAGACTGCGAGAGGCCAAGTCCCATGCCGGAGCCGTAAGTGTCTGGAAAGAGAAGAAGGCGCGTCTCCGGCAGGCTGGCATCGACGGCGAAGGTTCCACGGTGAACGCCATCGTGGGCCAGTACCGCCAGGCAGCCCGGGAGTATGCGGAGCAGGAGCTCTTCGGAGATTGGGGAGACGCGGTGCTGTCGGGCCAGACTCAGACTGCGGACAACCATCTGAGTGTCTTGCGGGCCATAGGGAATGCCCTGGCGCGGACGAGCGGCGAGCTACTGGTGCACGACTCGGTTGCTGCTATCGACGAGGCTCGGATCAAAGACGACGATCGGCGGCTCCTCGAGATCGCCCAGGGAGCACGCGACTTCCGCGACGGCTACAAGGATTACAAGGACCGCCTCGCAGACCCCGCGAAGTCCAAGCTCACCGCCGCCCGTGAGGCGCTGAGCCGGGCGGACTGCGCGCTGGCCTGGCGGGCGGCTTTTTTCCTGGTAAGTAACGATTACGTCTCCAGGAAGTATCCCACAACCGTGGTTGGCGCGGGGCAACTGGCCCGGCAGATCGAGACGGAAAAGCTCCCTTACGGGGCGCTCCTGGCGCACATTTACTGGATCAAGGGGATGGCGGAATCCACGATGGGGCAGACCCGGG
>CAXTNS010000013.1:9091-26284 GCA_964245465.1 uncultured Thermoanaerobaculia bacterium | reverse complement strand
ATGCCCACCCGCTCCAGCAATTCGAGGGCTCTCTGGCGGCGCTCCTTGCGGGACACGCCGGCGTAGAGCATGGGCAGCTCGACATTCCTCAGGATGGTCGCCTTGGGCAGCAGGTTGTACTGCTGGAAGACGAAGCCGATCTTCTCGTTGCGGATGGCCGCGAGATCGGTGCCCGAGAGCTTCTCGACCTGCAGGCCGTCGAGCGCGTAGGTGCCGCCCGTGGGCACGTCGAGGCAACCCAGGATGGACATCAGCGTGCTCTTGCCGGAGCCCGACGGACCGATCAGGGCCACGAGCTCGCCGCGCTCGACGTTGAAATCGACGCCGCGGAGCGCGTGGACCGCGTTGCCGTTCGTACCGTAAACCTTTTCGAGGCCCCTGGTTTCGATGATTCTCATGACCCTGTTTCCTGGGGACGATCAGTTGTCCTCGTCCTTCTCGACCTTCTTGCGCGTCACGTCCTCGAGCGCGATCTCGTCGCCGGGCTTGAGACCGCTCAAGATCTCGACCCGCTCCAGGGTGGCGACTCCGGCGTTCACGGGGACCGGCTCGAAATAACCTTTCCAATTCTCGGAGAGCCAGACGAACTTGCTGCGGCCCTCGAGAGCCTCCCGCGCCTTTTCGACCTCCTGGGTCGGCAGGTTCTTCTTCAGGCGGTAGACGACCGTCTGTCCCTCGCGCCGCTGGAGGGCTTCGAGAGGGATGGACAGGGCGCTCGCGCGCCGCTCGCCGAGGATCTCGACGTTGGCGCTCATGCCCGTGCGGAAGGACTCGTCGAGCTTGTCGAGGGCGACTTCGATCTCGAACACCTTGATCTTGTCCACCACCTTGGCGGCCGGGGCCACGAAATGCACCTTGCCCTCGAAGATCTTCTGGGGATAGGCGTCGAGCGTCACGCGCACCGGCTGGCCGACGCGCACCTTGGCGATGTCCACCTCGTTGAGGTTGACGCGGATGATGAGCGATTTGAGATCGGCGACGGTGAACATCACCGTGCCCTCGTTGAACGAAGAGACACCCGACGTCACGGTCTCCCCCAGTTCCACGCCCTTGGTGATCACCACGCCGGACATGGGCGCCGTGACCCGCGCGTTCTGGGTCACCGAGGCGCCGGAGATCGGGATGCCGTGGTGCTCGACGATCTGGTAGCGGGACCGCGCGGCGGCCAGGGACTCGGCGGCCAGATCCCGTGAAGTCTGATAGTTGCGCATCGTCTCCCGGGGGATCAGGCCGTTGTCGTAGAGCGCCGTCTGCGCCGTCAGCTCGCGCTCGGCGTCGCGCAGCTTGAGATCGGCCTGCACCACGGCGGACTTGACGTCGGAGAGCGACTGCGCCTGGTTGACGTCGGGCTCGACTTCCGCGAGGACCTGTCCGGTCCGGACCACGTCGCCCTCGCGCACCCGCAGGCCCAGCACCCGGCCCGACACGGAAGACTTGACGTCAGCCTTGATCACGGGGTCCACGACCCCCACCTCGCGGACGCTGACCTGGAGGTCCTCGGCCTGGACTTTGCCGAGGCGGAACGGCGATTCGATATCAGCAGGGGCGGACTTCGTGGTGGCGCGGGCGACCACGAGCCCACCCGTCAGGAGCGCAACCGCGGAACCAGCAATCACCCATCTCTTCTTGCGCATAGGGTCCTTCTTTCTTGACGACCGCGGCTTCGGGTCGGTGTCTTTGGGGTCCGTCAACTGCCTTCGAACCCTCTTACGATGAGATGGGGGGAAAGGTTACAGGGGGTGTCGCTCAAAGTTCGGGAGGCCTAGCGGTCGAGACCGCGAGATGGCGTTGATGGGGAGGAGGAACCGAAGGCTTCATGTGCTATCCAGCCCTTCGCACCACCCGGAGGGAGTCCAAGGGAACCACGGCCGAGTTAGGGAGGAGCTCAAGCCCGGTGGCCTCCAGAACGTCCGCCGCGCCTTGGGGTGCAAGCTCTTCGCTGGATGCGGTACGCAAAGAAGAGAGGAAGTTGGAAAGATCTTTCACACACCGGTGATCGGGAGAGTGCTGCCAGAGGAGGGCGAGATGGATCCCCGACTGCTCGGAATCGTCCGTTGCGCTGCCGATGAGCAGATAGGCGGAGACACCCCCGGAGCCTTCCTGTCTCGAAGGTAGATTGCGTTGGCCGAGCCGCTCTACGGCACGGCGCAGATCTGGAATGTTTCCCAGTTCCTCCAAGCGCGCTCCGATCTCGGCGGGGAGCGAGGGAGGCGACTCCCACAATCCTTTGAACCGGGCCAGCCGCACTGTGACGTTCTGTTCGTTCTTGCCCACCCATTTCCAGCCGGTAAAGCTGTCAGCGGCTGGGTGGAACCCGATTCCCGTACCGGCGGTGCGAGTCGTGAGGAGTTGGAGGACCCGCGCCGCCTCTGGCCCGCCAGTGCCGGTCCGCGCCGCAACCTGGCGGACGAGGCCGCCGGCGAAGATCCCGGCCACTGCACTCGGGGTCAAGCGCCCCTCGACCCCCTCTGGATTGACCGTAAGCTGGAAACGCTGGATCTCCTCGGACGGGGCTCTCCACATCCGTACCGAAAATTCCTCGGTATAGGCCAGTGCCGCAATGCGACTTCCTGCCGCACGGCAAATGGCCAGGGTCGTTCCTCCTTCGATCGTCTGCCACGCCCAAGCAGGATCCGCCGGCAGGCTACCAGCAAGTTGACTTCCCAGAAGAACCTTCTGGACTTTCTCTTCCTGGGCGCCTGCGTCCGCCGACTGGCCGCGCAGCCTGTCGGCGAAGGATGCTCTACGCGGCTGCACCGCCGCCGTCGCCGTTCCGTCCGCGAGCTCGGGAAAAGGCGCACCGGAATCGAGGGATGGAAAGGGAAGAGCGCGTGGTGGTCCATCGCCGCAGCCAGTCCATAAGAGCGCAGCCAGAAGCAGGAAAAGATCTCTAGAAACGGTTCTCATGTTCGGCCTCGTCGGAGGGCACGGCGTCCGCCCCGGGATCGGGGCGATCTCCAGTTGGGAGAAAGGGGAGAAAGGCCCAGGTTTCCGGCCGTTCGATCTGGATGGAACCAAGACCGGCGTAGGTCCGGACTGGAATGGGTACGAAGATCTGTAGACCCTCTCCGGAACGGAGGGGAAGCTCAGCCCAGAGGGCCGGCAGTCCGGAGAGGCCGACGGCTTGGCTCCAGGCTTCGAGGAGGCGCGGAACCTCACCGGCTCTCACCGCTGAATCGGGCAACGCGGCCGCGGCGAACGTCCGCTCCTCGACGAAGGAGTGGAAGAGACCGGCATCAATCCCGGCGTGCTGCAGGAGAAGGGTGAGCAGGAATCCCTTGGCCCGGCTGTCGCCCAAGCGGTAGAGCAGGGTGCTCACCGGCGGCCGGATCTCGCTGCGCACCGCCTTGGCCCTGGAGAAGGGGAGGCCCTGGACGAACGCCGCGAGATGCCGCGCCGTACGCAGCTTGCTCGGCTCACCCGCTCCCTCGTTCCGCTCATGCTCCAGCAGAATCTCTGCAAGGGGCTTGAGCAACGACGCAGCGAAGGCGGCCTGGGCTGCGGCCTGGGCGTGCAACTCGCGGAATCGCTCCGTGTCGAGCTCACCCGCCGTGCGCGGCTCTTTCTGACCCGGGACCAGGAATCGGGCGCCGCGCGGCGCGTGTCGGCTTGTGCCGTCCCCCAAGCGCTCCGTGGGGCTGGCAAGCAAAGACGCGTAGTCTTCCTGATAGGAACCGAGCTGCGCCGGATTTTCCGCCATGGCACGGGCGGCCGCCTCCGTCTTCCGGTCGAAGGCGATGTCGAGCATGGCTTCGCCTTTCCCAGGCAGACGCCACCGGTGCTTGACCCAGAGCAGGTCGCCAAACGCGCCGTCGCGGCTGGACCAGCAACGCCCCAGATCGAAGCGGTCGCCCTCGCCCTTTTCAGAGCCTTCACGGCCGCCCGCCGGCTCTTGCGCCGCCTCCAGGCCCCCTTCCGGCTGCAGCCGGCTGTCGAGCCATTCGAGAAGGCCGTGCCGCACGGCCTCGTCAGGGGCGGCGGGACGCGCGGGCTCTCCAGAGCCTTCCGCCGCCTCTCCCTCGGCCAGGATCTCGGCTTCGTCCCCCCACTCATCGTAGAGGGCCCGGAGGCGGGCGAGGGAGAGAATCCGTTCAATCGACAGGCGGGCCAGTCGCAGGAGGAGGTCAATGCCGTCCCGGTAGATAGCCCGCGCCGCGCCGTTGCCGCCGAAATCGGCATCGAACAGGTAGAGGCCCTCCTTGGGGCTCAGCTCGCGGTCGGGTGCCGTTCCCGCGGTTTCCTCCAGGTCGAGGGCAACCACCAGACCGTCTCCGCTACCGCGGTAGACCGCTGGAAGCAGGGCGCGGAGGATGGCGGCGAGGATTCGCGCCTGCTGCAGAGTGAGACGCGGCTCCCGCTCGACCAGTTCCTTCGGGGCCTCCGCGGACACCTCTTTCAAGGCTTCCCCTTCCGAAGTCTCCTTCTTGGCCTCGAGAGTGTTAGGGAAAAGGGTGAGAGCCACGGTAGGAAGGGGGCGGTCCAGATACTGTTTGCGGGCTTCACGGTTGAGCAGCGTTCGTTGGCGGACCTCATAGTCCACCGGGTCCAGGCGATAGGTGGCGACGTGCTCAACCCGGACCTCAACCGGCTCAAGGGCCATCTTGAAGGGACGACGGCCAATGAGGACCAGGCTGGAGTCTGAGAAGCTCCCGCCGGCAGCCTCCAGAAGATCCTGGGCCAGAGGCTCTTTGCGGAGTGATCGCACAATGAAACGGCGACGCGGGCTGGAGATCTCGTCCACGAGCAGCGGCTCAACCAGGACATCACCGTGTCCCGCCTCGCCCGTTTTCTTTGCCTCCCTGGGCTCGTCCTGCGACACGGGCCCGGCTCCGCCCGGCTCGTCGCCGGCCCGCCCCACCACCACGAACGTGCCGCGGGCGTCCTTGAAGATCCTTCCCGGGTAGTAGGTCAGGTGAGCGTTGGCGTCGTCGGCCTGCCCCAGGGATACCAGGTCGGTGCGGTTGCGGACCGTGATGGGCGTCCGGGCGGTGATCTCCACTTGGACGACCTTGGCGGGGAGCAGGTCGCGACCGCGCTGGGAAAAGGGTCCGTCCTCCTCATCGGGCGATCGCACGGCCCGCGCCAGTGCCCGAACGTAGACCTTCTCAGTGTACTCGTTGGCGCGCTCCTCGACATCCGTCTGGGATTCGCATAGGAGCAATCCCCCTTCGGCGAGCGAGCGGAGGGTGGAGGCCGTCGAGGCTCCGAACGCTTTCACCAGATCCTCCACCTCGATCCAGTGGCGGGTAAGGTCGGCGGAGAGGTGCGGCCCCACGGCGAGCCCGGTCGGAGGGCGCAGCACTGGCCGCGGCAGCGACTCCAGCGCCGGTGCCAGGCCGAAGCTCTTGTCGAGCTGAGTAAGGGCCATCTCAAGATCAGGATCCACGACCGTGATGAACGCGATCGTCTCCGGCGGAGCCCCGGCGCGCCGGACCATCTCGCCGCCAGCACGCCGGAAACGGCTGAAGTGAGCCCCGGCGCGGAACAACCGCTGGCGCTCGCGCCGGACCTCACTCCACGTGCCTTCGAGCAGGATCACGCAGGCCTCTTCCGGGGTGGCGGTGAAATAGGAGGGCTCGTTGCGCAGGAGCAGAGGACCGCGGCCCATCTCGCGCCGGCCGTCGCCGCACAGCCGGTAGTGCCAGGGCGCGGCGAGCCGCTCGCAGACGGCGATCAGGTCCTCCAGAGCCAGCACTTCCCCCGCGGCGGTCCGGAAGTCGCGCAGCCGGAAGAAACGATGCTTCGCGCCTCCCTGCTCGGCCTCGGAGCGGCGGGCGCTCTCCTCCCCCTCCTCCTCTGGGGCGATGGCGATGCCGCTCGCCGTCAACTCCGCCACTTCCCGCTCGGCGGCCTCGCGGGCTGAGCCCGAGAAACGGCGAACGAAAGCGTCAACGCTGCACAGGGCCCGCACCCATTTAGGCATCTCGTGCATGCTCTCCACTCCGAGCATCAACACCTGTGGCGCGCTCTCCTCCTTCTTATCGCCGAATTCGTCGATCCCGATCAGCTCCCCTACGCGCAGGGTCAGGCGACGGAAGGCGAGTTGCGCGTGCACCTCGACTGGACCCGCGAAAGACTCCATGTCGTCCACCACGATCAGCCCCAGGTTGCGCAGGAATGGGGCAAAGGTATCGACCTGGTCGAGCAGGGTGGCCACGAGGTCGTGGAGCCCACACAGCACCACGTCAGGGGAGATTCCCTGGCTCAGGTCGTTCATCAGGTCGGCGCCCGGATGGCGCACGCGCACGTTCCAGCGCAGGGGCGACGGCTCCAGGGCTTGGCGAAAGCTCTTGGCCACCCGCTCGGCACTCGTCTGATCCCGCACCACCACGAGGGTGCTGCGGGTGTGCACGAGGGCGTGGTTGGCGGCCGCCAAGAGGGCGAGCATCGTCTTGCCGCTCCCCTCGGGAGCGAGGACGATCTGGTGGCGGCTCCTCTGGCCGCTACGGTCCTCGAGCACGTCCAATACGTCTTCACTCAGACTCAGGTGACTCAGATCCAACGGAGGATCGACGTGGACGTAGCCCTGTAGCGCGAGCTTCGTCAGGACCATCCGCTGCATGGAGGTGAGCTTGTGCGGTTTCGGCAGCAGTGTGCTCACCAGAGGAGAGAGAAAGCCTGCGGTGCGCGGATCGACCTCTGAGAAGAGCAGCGGCTGGGCATCGCGCTCCTCGAACGACTCGGGAGCGGCGACCTGCCGGTCGGTCTCCAGGCAGGCAAGAACCTGAGGCCAGCCGTTGGCCTCGGTTTCGACTTCCTTCTTCTCCTCGAGCTTTTCCTCTCGCTTCTCGGTGCCACGGAGCACGAGATGCAGACCCCAGGAAGTCCACAACAGCACGCCTGCCGCGAAGTCCGAGAAGGGAACCCGATAGGGATCGCCAGCCACCGAAAACCATGCCCAAGCGAAGAGCGGAACCGCGATGACCACGGGCCAGGTCGCCCATTCCAGGTAGGAGCGGACCGGCTCGGCCAGCGACGGGACACCACACCAGTCCCGCCAGAACGGCAGCACCGACCGGTCGTTCCGGTCCGCGGCCAGATTGCGGCCGAGGTCCCGCCGCCAGAGGCAGCGGAGGACGATGCCCGCCAGGGACCAGATCACGATCCAGAGCAGGAGTGCGAGCAGACCGCCCAGAAAGGGAAAGCGGTCGAGCGGCAGGTACCAGGCCAGTTCCGGCCGCCGCCCGAGGAATAGGTACTGCCAGGCCGAGAGGCCCGGCGACAGGCCAAGCTCGGCACGCAGCAGCGGCGCCACCAGGCGCGCCAGCACATACAGACCCACAGTGGCCACGCCGGCCATCAGGAAACCCGGGCCAAGACTGGCCACCAGCAGAGGCTCGTGCGCCGGCATGGCCTTCACCGCTGGCTGCGGTGACGGGGCCGCAGGCTGGGCCTTCACCTTCCCCTTTCGCCGCAGCCAGCGGAAGAGGCGGGCAATGCCGCTCCCCAGGGCCACGAGCAACCGGATGGGCCACGCGGGCAGGGCCAGGACGGAGCACCAGAATTCCATCTTCAGGTACTCGAACGCGCCGAGGCGGCGCTGCGGTTCCCGCTCCAGCAGCCGATTGAGACGCCCCTGCAGGATCCAGGCGAACCCGACGGGGAGGGCGAGCAGCGCGAGGGCGATCGCCCCGGCGCTGACGCCGCCGAGTTGCCGCACGGAATCGAGCATCCAGGCCACTGCCGGCCAGAACGCTGCCGCCGGCAGAGAGACCAGCGCCCGCAGCAGGTTCAGGATGTCGTTGCTCCTCATGGAGATTCAGACTCCGCCGGCTCTGAAGTCCGGGGGCCGGCGCTCAGCTTCCGGGCAAGATCCTGGGCGAGATCCTGGTACCCCGTCAGGGGATTGAGCGGTTCGCCGAGTCCCTGCTGTTCGTGCGAGAGGGGGAAGATGCGGTCGTCGGGCAGGTTGACCCGGTTGTGGAACGACTCGAAGCGGCGAAGGTTGCGCAGGCTGTGGACGCGGATCCCCTGGACCAGGGACAGCATGTAGGCGGCATTGGGACGGATCCTAGCTTCCTGCACCTGCATGGTCTCGGTGGTGACCAATTCCTTGCGGTAGTCCATACGCGCCTTCTCAAAGACCTGCGCCATCTCTTCGTGAACGACGAGCGACGCATCCGCGAGCACCTGCACGTTGTCCGGATCAAGACCCTCGTAGCCCTTGAAGCCCGCTCCGAAACCAAGATTGGAGTAGTAGCGAACCACGAATTCGACCAGCCTTCGGCCGACCTGGTCAGCGAAGAAGTGCTGGTCCGAGACCGACTCGCCGACCAACCCCTCGAACTGCATCCGGCAGTATTCGAGGATCTTCTCCGATTCGGCCAGGCAGGCCCGTTCGCGCCAGTCGGCGAAGCCGCCTGCCGCCTTGATCAACTCGCGGGTGTGCTGAGGAATCTCGTCGGGGCCGCCGGAGCGATTCTCGTAATAGCGATGGAGGTCATCCGGCTCGATAAGGCGGTCGGCCGCGCCGCCGGACCGGACGTCGAAGAGGTTGCGGAGGTCCTCCCGTCGATCCGTCCCGTCGGGCATACGCGAGCGCACTCCAAGGTCCTCGCTACGCCGGGTGAGGAGTTGCGCCTGCACGTCGATGCTGCGAGCCAAGCGGTAGGCGAGCTTGGAGTCCGCCACCGCCCGCTCCATGACGCGCAGGGCGAAGCCGCGCGTGGCCACGGCGGCGGTCAGCTCGAGCCGGCTCTCCAGGAACGAGCGGATGGACGCGGCGTCTTCCTTTTCCGGCGACCGGCCGGTCCCCCAAAGGAGGCGCCTCACTGCCTCAGCCATCCTTTCGATGGCAGAGCGCACAGCCTCCACCCGTCGCCGCATGTGCCACCTCAGCAGAGCCCAGGTCGGGAGGGCGAGGATGAGCGTTCCCACCGCCCAGCCAAGCGGGCCAAGGAGGAATTCCAGGGGACCGGTATGATGGTGGAGCTCAAGCCAGTAGGCGAGCGCGTGAACCAGCGGCGCCCCCAGCACCGGCCCCAGGAGCACCCAGAGCAGCAGGCCGACGCGCATGGGATCGAGGTCCGGCTTCCTCTCGGCCGCCCGCACCACCTCTTTGCGGCTGCTCGGGATCGAGGCGAGTTCCGGAATGGCGTGCCGCATTGAGAGCGCCTCCTTGCGCCGCCGTAGCTCCTCCTGCTCCTGGAATGTGTCGCGGGTCGAAGCCCGCAGCAGGTTGAAGCCTGCCTGTGCCGCCTTGAGCCCGCCCGAGCCCGCGTATTCCTCGATGAGGCTATCGCTGTGTGCCCGCACCCGCTCCAGGTGTCTGGAGAGCAGGTTCGAGGTTCTGACCCGCAACGCGTCCACCATGTCGTCGACCCGGCCCTGGCGGCCGGTCAACTCGGCCCAGCGCTCCTGGACTTGCCGCCGCAGGGAGCGCTCGAACTCGGCGTCGAACTTTGCCAGAATGTCCGAAGCCGGGGTTCTGGCTTCCGGAGCAATCCGCTCGGACACCCGTTGCGCCACGCGCTCGGCCGCCTCGCGGGTGATGGAGTTGAGGGCCTCCCGGGCCTTCTTCAGCTCCTCAACCTCGGGAGGAGCGAAGGGCTCTGGTGTCTCCAGGCGGACCTCCTGTCCTTCCTTCATGGCCGCCAGGCATTCCCGTGCCAGACGGTTGGCCAAGTACTCGCGGCAGCGTAGCGCCGGGAAGTCGATCTCATAGCAGGAGAACGAGGCGAACAGGTCGTTGCCCGCACCGGTCGCAGTTTGCCGCAGCCACGGGTCCGCGCTCAGGTCATTGCGGATCTGGAACGAGATGAAGTCCCGGGTCTGCCGCACGGCATCGGCGAGGCTGAGCGCCGAAGTGTCGGTCACCCGGCTGTTGACGAAGATCTGGGAAATGAAGCGCCTTCCCAGGGGGAGCACGCACTCCACCCAGCGGCGGATGCCGTGGACGGCGTCAATGATCGCCGCCTCCTCGCAGCGGTTGAGATCGAGCTCCTTGCCAGGGAACGGATCGGCCGGGTGGGGAGTCCACAGGATGGGAGTCACGCAGAGGCAACGGTCGAAGCCCTCGCGGTATGACTCGAAGATCGTCGTGAAGGAGCGCAGCAACTCGGCGTGGATCTCCCGCAGCACGGGCCGTAGCGTCTCGCGCGCAAACGGCTCACTCATGTCTCCGATCACGAATACCGTCAGGCGGGGTGGACGCCGCGTGGGCCGCTTGCGGTACTGCGCCAGGAACGTGAAGCCATACAGCTCGCGCACCTGATGATTGAGGGCTGCGCGCAACGACCCGAAGCCGGTGATCAGGGATCCTTTCTCCTCCACCGTCTCGCGGAGCGTTTCCGGGCCCGGGATTGCCTCCACCTCGCCAACTCCTGCCAGTTGGGCCGCAGTTGGCTGGCCTAGCAAGTCGAGAGGAATGTCCTCCAGCAGCGGAGATTGATAGCGCGCGAGTTCCTCGGGCTCATCCAGTCCCAACCGGGCGAGCCGTCGGGCCAGGAGATACGACACCGGCTCTTCCCGGTCCGACTCGACGGCGACCAGGCTCGACAGCAGGCGGCTGGGCACGAGCGGCAGCCTTTCTTCGGTATCTGACCGCCGCCGCTGCGGCGGCGGCGGAAGCGGATCGGCTCCGGGGCCAGGGTTCGGCGCCAGCGGCCGGACCAGCAATTCGCCCAGGATTTCAAGCGACTGCTGCAAGGCGTCAGCCAAGTAATCCCGCTGGCGCGCCTGCATCATGACGTTCACGTCAGACTCGCTCACTCGTTCCCATTGCAGGTCCACCCAGAGCCGAACCAAGCCGCGGTGGAGGTGCTCCCCCAGTTGTCGCAGCCGCTCCTTCAGCTTTTCCTCCTGGTTCCGCGGGCGGAATTCGCGGCCGTCGTGGTCGAATAGACCTTGGCGGAACGGAGACGTCTTCAGAGTGTGGAACGTCACCGGCAGGTGGCCGTTGTCTTCGCTCGCCCAGCCCGTCGACTCCCAGTCCCTCTCAAGGAGCCTGTCGGGCTCGAACGGTGCCAAGGGATCGTAGGCTTGCGGCAGAAACGGCTGAGGAATCTCGAGCGTTGGCGGCCGGGCTGGGACCGGCTCGGTCAGTCCGAGCCACGCCCGCCATTCGGGAAGTGGCTCTGGGAGACCCAGGAGGTTTTTCTCTGTTTCCCGGGCCTGCTTCTGGTCCTGCTGCTGTCCAGCGAGCAGTTCCTCAAGAGAGATCTGTATGCCGGACGGAGCCTCTCCTTCCTCGCCCGCTGGCTGCGGGTCCGCGATCAGTACCGCGCCCGGGACCTGTCCGCCCAAGTGGCGCTGACGAAGCCACTCCCAGGGCAGCGGATCCCGCCCGTCCTGCAGCGCGTGGAGGCGGCCGATGCAGGCGAGCAGAGACCGCGGGCTGTGTCCCTGGCGTACGCGGTTGAGCAGCGGTGTGACGAACAGGTCCAGATCCTTCAGCCGCTGTACGAGGTGGCGCAGGTGTTCGGCGGAGACGATGGGGTCCGGGCTGAGCCGAAGCCATTCGAAATACCGCCGCCGGACTACCACTGTCCTCAGGCGCTCCTGGCCTCCTTGCGTCTCCTCCTCCGGCCTGCGCACCTGGATCTCGACCGTGCCCGCATCGCGCGGCAGGGCCACTTGGTAGCTCCCATCCCGGTAGCGGATTAGTCCGAGCGAGCGCAGGAGCACGAAGTCCAGCGCCAGAGAAGGAAGGTCACCGTCGCCGAGATAGCGGGCCACGGCGACGACTCCCTTCTCGTGCTCGCGCCACCGCGCCTCCAGGCTCTCGCTACGGGCCCGGATGGAGATCAGGCGGAGGTTCTGCCGCGACGAATCGGCGCCGGCGAGCCGGAGCCCCATCCAAACTTCACCCAGCCGCTCCAGTACGGAGAGGCCGAAGCGGCCAATGCCCACCACGATCGTGGGCGCTGGAAAAACCTCCTGGCTCAAGCCCGGTTCCCGATCTGGAATTTCCGCAAGCCGTCCAGCGTCTTGGCGAGCTCATTGTCGGCCAGAGGGGCGAACAACCGATGGAAGGTCTCGGGATAGCCCGAGGCCTGCTCCGGGTTCTCCATGACCCGCCAGGAATCGCTGAACGTCTCAAGGATCTTGAGGCTTTGGGCGAGAGTCTTCCTCGTCTCTTCCACGCGCTTGCGGCGGTCCTCCCGTTCCATCGCCTCGCCGTCCCACCAGCCCAAGTCCTCGCCAAGCGTCTGCTGCTCGACGCTGCGGTTGCGCAGCTTTTCCAGGAGCTTCTCCAAGGCTTCATGCAGGCGATGGAAGGCGTCGGAGTAATCTTTGATTTTATCCTGCTGGTCCGCGGTCGGGTTCGATCCGTACTGATCGCGAAGCTGGTCGCGGCTCTGGCGCCACTGGAACGGGAGCTGGACGATACGCCGTAGCACTTCGGGCGCCAACCCTTCGCGAACGCCACGCAGCAATTGCTGATAGAGTGCGTATTTCACCTTGTCGCTTTCCAGGCCTTGGGGCAGGAGTTGGATGGAATCCGCCAAGCTCGCCCCAAGAGGCTTACCCGGCTCCGGCAGGGCGCCGTTGCCGGACGAGCCGGGAGGATCGCTCAGCCAATACTTCCCTTCCCGGCGGACGATGAATCCCGGGTCTTCCTCACCCTTCGGCGAGGTTAGCAACGCGGCAAAGTTGATGACGTGGTCGCGCAGGAGGTCCTGACGGTGTTTCTCCTGCGAGCTGTCCGGATCGAGGTCGGGGAGGGTGTTCTCCCAGTTCTGATCGATGTGCAGGACCTTGGGACGGCGCGCCAAGTTGCGGAACCGCTCGTAATCCTCCTTCATCTCCTTCATGCGCCCGAAGACGTAGAGCGGCACGTTGAGGACAGCGCGATAGAAAATGATTTCTTTCGGATTGTGCCAGCCGGTGGTGACCCAGGCCAGCCGGGAATCGGCTCCGCGTATGATGTCCGCCAGCGCACCATTGCGGAAGTCCTCATCGATGGCGGCCACGAAGACGTGGTCCGGCCGCACGCCACCATGCTGGTCGCGTGCATCCTCGTAGACGCAGAGCAAGGAAGCCTTCTCCTTGACCAGCCGCTTGATCTTGTCGCGGAGATAGTCCTGGTGATCGGGATCATCGAGCTTCTCCTGCCGCTCGGGAGGGAGATGACGGTAGCCAGCCACCAGATCACGGATAGCCTTGTCTTTCTCCCGCTCGACGTATGGCGTGTTGCTGCGGTAGAGCGCCCGATAGATCACCTCCAGCTCAAGAGCCTCGGCGAGGGTCAAGCCATCGCGCCGCTCGGGGTCGGATTCCCGCGGATCGCCGCTGATACGGGTGCCGAGAATGCCGCGGATATGCTGACGCAGAGCGTCATAGAGCTTCTGCAGCTTGGCGGAGGTGCTTCCTCCCTGGCGGAGACTCATCGCGGTGACCGTCTCGCTGAGGAGTTGCTGGATACGGCGATCGCCGAGGTTCAGCTCCGGCAGGCCCGCGATCTTGTCTTCGTAATAGAAATCCCACATCCGGCGGCCGTTCTCGATCTGCAACGCCTCGGCGTCCAGCTCATACCGATTGGCCGAGTTGTCCCCCTCCTCGCGCAGGCGCTCCAGTCGCCGACTCTGCTCGCGCTCCAGCACCTCGAAACCGTCCTCGAACTTGCGTTGGGTGCCGGCGAAGCCGTCCAGGCTGCGCTTGAAATCGCCGAGCCGCTCGATGAACACCTGGGTGATCGCCTCCATAGCGCGATCGCTGGCCTGCTGCTCGAGCGAGTCGGTCAGCGCCTGGGCATCGCGGGCATTCAGCCGGTCGGTCTCGTTGCGCCCGCCGAGGTCGAACTCCGTGGTGCGCTGCGGCGGAGGCATGTCCCAACGGACTCGTTCCCGGATGCAGAGCACGGCATACCGCTTGGCGGCAAGGTCGACCTCGCCCGCCTCGTCGTTGAGGAAGCGCAGCTCGGTAAGCGAGTCCATACCTGGATGGCGCAGGGTCCCGGCGGCATAGCCGTTGTTGAGGATGCGCATGCCAATGCTGCGGAACTCATCCATCCAGTTGGTGGCCCGGTTGACCAAGTCACGGACTATCACCGTGCCGCTGAGGGTCGGATGGTTCTCCTGGGCTTGGACTTCAATGTTCTGCCGGGCCTGCCGGAGGAGCCCTGGCGGCTCGCCGGGACCGTTCCCCTCGACCGCGGGAAGGACGATCCCGGCGATCGAATACCGCATGCCGTCGTTCGCGAGATGCGTCTGCTCTTCCTTGACCGACTCCGGGCGGAGCTCGAACGAGCCATCCAGCTTCGGGATCTCGCCTGGCCGGTGGCCGTGCCGGAAAAGGGCAAGGAACCGCTTCGACTCGCTTTCCAGAAGCTCGCAATACGCCAGCAACCGGACCCGCTTCATGAAGAGTCGGTCGACCAGGATCTCCCGTTGGTGCGGTTCCTTTTTGTGGAACTCGGAGACGTGTACCGGTTTTTCGTTCTTTTCATTGCCCAGGGTAATTTCGTCGAACGGTCCGGGGTCATTCCGAAGAGTCGTGTAGACCGGATCTCCCGGAATGGTGCGGAGGAAACTCGAGCGAATGAGCGAAAGGGCTGCCGCTTGGGAGCAGTACTCGATCAGCCCATCAACCGGCACCAGGAGGACCGCCGTGCCGTAGGAGCCGTAGAAGGTCGAAAATCCGACGATCCCCTTGCCCTCGAAGTCGTGCGGCACCAGGAAACGCTGGTGCTGCGTGTAGTTGTCGTAGTCGGAAGCCTGATGGGAGTAGAGGGGTGAGAAAAACTGCAAGTAGAGGCCGTCGGCGGCGGCATCCACCGGGTCGGAGACGGTGAAGGCCTGCGGCTTGTCCACCACGTAGACGAACTCGAACGGCCGCTGCCGGACCTTCCGCTTCGAGGTGTCGGACGGATCGTAATGGAAGTCGATCCCTTCGACAGGGAAAAAGCGGGACTCAGGCGACCCGAGCTTCATCAGGTGCTCCATCTCCTTGAGCGCCGCGTAGCCGTTGGCGAACGTGCCGTCCTTGTTGATCCCGGTCTTGTCCTCGAACACCGAGGGCAGGACGGCCACGCCGATGATCCATGGCTTGCCGAGTTCCCGGGCCTGGTCGCGCAGCATGAGAGCGATGGGGAGATGGCAGCCCGAGCCGGTTCCGCCAGCCACCGAGAAGCACATGATGATGCGGATCTCAGGGCTGTCGAGCCTCCGGTGTCCGTGCCTATGCGATTTGAGCTCTTCGAGGAGCTTGCGGAACTTCGGTACGAAATCCTTGTGCTTCATCTGGTAGAAGACACCCAGGCGCGATTCGATCCGGATCTGGCCGGCGCCGGCGGTGTCTCCCGCGCGGAAGCGGTAATTCTGCGGCACCCACTGGGTGAAGTAGGGGTCCGGCTCCAGAAACATCTTTCCGGAAGCAAGGTCGGCATACTCTTCTTTCTCGAAGTCGCTGATCAGGAATGTGCCGTCGGCGATCTCCCGATACGACTCCAGATCGTTGATGTTGGTGTCGACCAGAGCGAATTTGACGAGGTCTTTAAAGCGTTCCTCGAAGTCGGGGCGCCGCCGCACGTGCTCCGCCACCCGACGCACCATATGGCACCCGCAGCCGCCCAAGCCGACGAAGAGCGTTGGACAGACCGCGCTCGGCTTCGTCAAAAGCTCATCGACCACGTAGTTGACTTGTTTTGACATCCTCATTTACCTCCGGACAGAGAGCGTTCGAATTTGCGAACCCCGGCGGCTACCCAACCTGCCAACCGGCAGCGGCGTCTTCTTGGTAACCTTCCCAATCCTCCAATCGCTTCAGAAGCTTGGCCCGGCGAAGCTTTACAGCCCGCGGTTTGGCCGTGTCACCCGCACTGCCGGCGAGAAAACCGTTTTGGTGCACCAAGCGGCTGATATGGCCCTCGGTGTCGGGCACGCCGAGAAACGTGATGCCCCCCGCCGCGGTGGCGAACAGGCGCCCGATGAAGCTCTCGGGCTGGTCGGCCAGCTTTCTCTCGAGATCGCGCTCGGGCATGAGGGAGATCTGTGAGCGGGCGATGTCGCGGTGAGGCTGTAGGAACAGCTCGACCGTTTCCTGATATCTCCCTCCGGGGAAGCCGAAGCGCAACGGGTTCGCCCGCAGCCAGTTGAATGCCCGTTGCCGCAGGGGGAGTCCGCGATGGGTCAACCGCAGAACCTCGCTCTTGGTGTTCTTCTGCTCCACAGTGTCCCCATAGCCGGTCCACACCAGCGGTTGGAGCCGGGCAGCCACGGCCTCGGCCTTCAGGAAGGAGCTGTTGCGGAACATGCTGTAGAGATAGAGCAGCAACAGGATCGCCAGCAGGGCGGCGAGCAAACCCAACAGGAGCGGTCCATAGCAGGCCCAGATCCCCGCAGGTTCCACCTCGACGCGGACCGGTATGATGACCGGATCGAGCTTGCCCGCGCCCGGCGGTAGCGATTGACTGGCCGCCGGTACCAAGCCGAGCTTGGTCTCGTAGATGCCCGCCTCGCAGCATCGGTGGGGCAGCGCACGCAGACGCAGGGGAGCGGCTCCAGCCCCCACGGAGAAGTCGTGTTCCTGGAGCGGAGCGCCCTCGTTTCCCCGCAACAACCGCTTCTTCCCCACGGGGAAGCCCAGCACCAGATCGTCCCGGTCCTCCGGCCAGACCACGTCGGCCTCTCCCGGCCGGGCGAGCACGGCCCGGAGCTGAATGTCCCCCTGGAAGTTACCCGTCACCGGCAACGGAACGTCCTTTACCTCTCCTCCCCGCACACGGATTTTCACTTCCGGCGGCGTTTGAATCTTGTAGTCGAGCGAGAAGCGTACCGGCAGTTCCACCGACGGCATCGGCCGCCCGCTTCGGCCGGTGTCGAAGGCCAGCAGAACCGACGACTCGAAGAACCGCTGGAACGACCTGGGACCGCAATAGGGGGAGACCCGCAGTACGACGTTGTAGCCCTGGTCGACGAGGATTTCCTGAGCTTTGCCCTCCGGAACGCCGTTCAGCGCGACGGATACACAGGCGGGGATCTCGGCCCGGTCGCGGAGTTGGGCCGTCCCGGGCGCCCGTGGGAACGATCCGGTGAAGACCACTTTGCGGTCCACCGTGTCGCCCGGCTGCACAGCCCCGAAGTCGAGGCGGTCCGGCTGCGGCTGGATGAGGATCGAGGAGACCTCGAGGTGCCGCGCGCGGCCATGCAGGCGCACAACGTCTCCCGAGGAAAGGTTCAGGGTCACGAAAGGCTCGAATTCGTAGTCGCCGCGGGCCAGGTTGCTGCGCAGCAACCCGAAGCGGGCCTGATC
>CAXTNS010000013.1:8483-9057 GCA_964245465.1 uncultured Thermoanaerobaculia bacterium | reverse complement strand
ACCATCTCAACCGGCGCGGACCCCGGCTGGTCGGGACGCCGAATACGCACCGTCGTCTTCAGTTCTCCTCCCGCCACGTCTCCGCCCACAACCTTGCCAGCGGCGTTGACCAGCTCAGTCACGACGCAGACCGTCCCCCCGGTACCAACTCCGTCCACTGCCCCCCCGAGCCTGTCGCACGTCCCCTGATGGATTCCGAGGCGGACCCGCAACCGGTATTCGGGTACGGCCACCACCTTCCAGTCCTCGCCGACGCCATCTACTCCCACCGTCACTGGCTCAGCACTGGGACGATAGTCGAGGGCCGCGAAGCGGAAGATCCGGCCGGCCTGATAACGGTGGGTTCCCGTGCGGGCACGGCCGAGGGTGGCTGGCGGGTTTCCCTGCCGGTCGCGGAGGGCGAAGGCGAGATCCGGCCCGGGACCCGGTGCCACGGCGAGCAGGCGCACCCGCTCGGCGCCGCGGTGCGCCGCCAGACGCGCTTCCCGCGGGGTGAGGAGGTAGGCCTCATACCCTTGCGAGCGGGAGAGGGCCGTGGCGAACGGATGGAGGATCGCCGTGGGGTCCGCCCCCC
>CAXTNS010000013.1:4467-8473 GCA_964245465.1 uncultured Thermoanaerobaculia bacterium | reverse complement strand
ACCTAACCACGCGGTGTCCGTCCAACCCACCGACTCCGCCGGTCTTCTGCGCCAGATCCGCTACGGCAGGCGTGACCACCTCACCACGGAACCGCAGCAGATAGAACTGGAACAGACTTTCCTGATGGGAGCGAAGCCCCCGTAGGAATGTGTCGACCGAGGGCTTCTCATCATCCGGCGTGCACGCTCCGTCCGTGAGGAAGAAGATGACCTGGGCCACACCCGGGCGGTAGGCTTCCTCAAGCCGCCGCTTCGTGGCTTCGAGAGCTGAGCGGCAGCGCGTGTTCTTGCCGCCGTAGCCCGCTAGACGGCCATCGAGGGCGAGCAGCCGTTCGATTGCCACCCTATTCTTGCGGAGCGGCTCAATTGGCGGCGGGCCTTCTCTCTCCTGCGGACCGTTCAAGCGAACGACCGAGACCTCATCCTGATCGTCGAGCATGCCCACGAGCGACTTCACCGCGAAGATCGCCAGCCGGTCCGGGTCGGTCTTCTTCATGCTCCCCGAGTCGTCGATCACGAAGACAAACTGGGCGGCCCGGGCCTCGGCGGAGGAAACCTCGGACTGCCCCAAGCTGGGAAAGGAGGCAAACAGGAGGATCCCGGCCCAGGTGTAGACAGCTCTTTTTTCCCAGGGATTCAACGCGTTCTACCTCTGGACTGAGGCGGTCTGCAAGAGAGTCCAGCCCTTGTCGAGATCGAATTTCGAATAGCGGGTGACCAGGGGCTTCAGCATCTCGTGCTGACTGAAGCTTTCCTTGAGGCACTCCTCAAGCCCGAGGGCGGGATCTCGCCGCATCACGGCCACCAGGATCACCTTTCGTTGGTCCCGCGTTTCCGGATGGTTCTCGGGATTGCAGGGCTCGTCGCGCTGGAACCGGCCGAGGCTCAAAGTGTGGACGCGGTGGATCGGAGCGTGATCGGGTCCTGTCGGCTGGACCTCCTGGATCCAGGCGCCGAGCTGGTCCGCCCTCTCCTGAGCCCTGTTCTCTTCCCGCACGTCGTGCCGGAATGGCATCCGGAGCCCTTCACAAGAGGACGTGCCAACAGCCACAATCTCCTCCGCGGTGGCCATGATCTTCTGAGGCCCTTCCCCTTGGAGGAACTCCCGAAAATCTGTCTCCTTTCCGTTCAGCTCCACGGTGGCCGTCTCACGATAGGCCCAATTGAAAACATCGGAGAAGACCACAGTGCGGAATTTACCTACTTCTCCGCAGGTGCCCAGGAAGGCGGTCCCCACCGGCTCACCTCCTTTCGTCACCGTGATCTCAGGCGGCTCCTCCTTCGCAGGCGGGACGGGTGGCTTCGGGGTAGGGTCGCTCCGTGGGGGCAGATGCGAATCGAGATTGTTGATCACGACGACCTGTGGCTTCCCTTCTGCCGGACGAGGTGGTCCCAGGAGCGGATTCAGCCACGCCTGGATCAGCAGGAACTCCAAGAGCCCAGCGGTCAGGATAAAGAAACCCTCGATGGCTTTCTCCAGAAGGATGAGACGGAGATCCCTACCCAAGCTCCACATGGCGCGATCCTAGACCTGCCAGCCTTCCGTGGCGTCTTTGCTAGGATAAGGATCGAGCAGCTTGATCCCACGGAGTTTGACGACCGCCCCTCGCTTCAACTCAGGCTCCGCCCGCAGCCCGGAGAGATAACCGTTCTCGTCAGGTATCCCGAAGAGAAGCACGCCTGACCGCGTGGAGCTGGCGAAGATCACTCCCTTCTCTCGGCTGGGATTGCTCTTATAGCGCGCTGCTTCGTGCGGCTCCGCCACCTCGATACTCAGACTCTTCGGCCCGAGCCGCAAACGGAAGGTCTCTTCGTATGACTTTCCCGGCATCATGAGCCGTAGCGGATTTGCCCGTAGCCAGGCGCGGAAACGATCGCGGAAGCGGCCTTGCAGTTGATAGCTCACCTTGTCAAGGACCGCCTCCTGCTGACGCTTGTGCTCCAGAGGATTCCCAAAGGAGTCCCACTTTTGCGGTCGGAACTTTCTTGCGAGCTCAGAGGTTGAAATGAAATAGCTCTGTGTGTATACGTTGCGAGAAAAGAAATACAGAAAAAGAATGAACAATGTGCCACCAACAACTTTCGCGATCTGCGCACCATAATGAAACTTACGATTCACCCTTACGGTGACTGGCAGATTGAAGGGCCGCCCGGCAGAATTCGTGGCCACTTCGATGGGGGTGAGCGCAATCCTGGCACCATAGGTTCCATTCATACAGCAGCCGTGGGCTACGATGCGGAGGTGCAACTCGCGGCCTGAGGGACTGAGAGGAGCCATGGCAAGCCCGGCGAGCCCAGTCTCCGGACCTTCCAGAAAACCGATTTCAAGTTTCCCTTCCTCCGGCCAGGGGAGAGCCTCTCGGGGGAGGATCTCCGCCCGGAGAGTCAGATCGGGCCGGGCATCCTTGCCGAGGATCAGATCCACGTCTCGAATCCCTCCACTCTGGAGCGAGACCTCCACCGGACTGAGATCGTCGTCCGCCAAGGTCGGAGATCCCATGCCAACCACCAACAGGAGCACTGTCAACAAGATCCGGCACGAAAGCACGTCATCGCGAAGCATCCATCCGAACTCCCTCCGAGGGCTCATCTGCCATAGAAGGAGGTAGAGGCACCCTCTCGTAGACACGATCCAGAAGCGAAGGTTTAGTGCCATCCCCATAAAAGAGACAGAATAACCAAGCCACCGCAGGACCAGACCGCCACAGCGGCAAAGTCAGATCGATAGGATGGATGGCTACCGGAACGGAATCGAAGCGCTACAGCCCCCTTCACCTGATCGTTATAGGCTGTATCTTGTTGGGGAAGAGACGAAATGTCAAAAAGGCGCTTACGTATATTTATTTAAAGGCGTATGACAGTTAACTTCTATCCCAAGGTTCCTCGGGCTTACAACATCAAGCCTTCCTCCGGATGCCGGCGTCCAACAGCCTCCTACTCCGCCACTCCCTTCTGCCTGAGAATGTTCCACACCTTCTCCGGCGTGATCGGGATGTCGATGTGCCGCACCCCTAGGTGGGCCAGGGCGTCCACGACGGCGTTGGCAATGGCGGGCGGGGCACCCACCGTGGCTGACTCGCCCACTCCCTTGGCCCCCAAGGGATGGTGCGGCGAGGGGGTCACCGTCTTGTCGGTCTCCCAGTTCGGGGTCTCCATGGAGGTGGGCACCAGGTAGTCCATGAAGCTGCCGCCGGAGACGTTGCCGCTCTCGTCGTAGGTGATCTCTTCGAAGAGCGCCGGGGCGAGGCCCATGGAGAGGCCGCCGTGGATCTGGCCGTCGACGACTGCGGCAACATCATCAATCCCATGATCGTCGACGGCCACGAAGCGGCGGACCTTCACCTCGCCGGTGCCGCGGTCGACGTCCACCACGCAGATGTAGCTGCCGAAGGGGAAGGTCAGGTTCGGCGGATCGTAATAGTTCACGGCCTCCAGGCCCGCCTCCATTCCGGGGGGATGGTTGGTGTAGGCGGCGAGGGCGATCTCCTGGATGGTCTTGGCCTTCTGCGGCGCGCCCTTGACGAAGAACTTGCCGGGCTCCCATTCGAGGTCGTCCTCGCTGGCCTCCAAGAGGTGGGCGGCGATCTTCCTGGCCTTGTCACGGATCTTGCGGGCCGCGATTGCGCAGGCGGCCGCGGCCACGGGCGTCGAGCGGCTGGCGTAGGTGCCGAGGCCGTACGGAGCCGTGTCGGTATCGCCTTCTTCCACCTGGACGTGGGCCGCGGGGATGCCCAGCTCTTCGGCCACGATCTGGGCGTAGGTGGTCTCGTGCCCCTGCCCCTGAGACTTGGTGCCAAAGCGGGCTATGGCCTTGCCGGTGGGATGGACGCGGATCTCGGCGGAGTCGAACATCTTGATGCCCAGGATGTCGAAGTCCTTGGAAGGGCCGGCGCCCACGATCTCCGTGAAGGAGCAAATGCCGATGCCCATCAGCTCACCTCGGGCGCGTTTCTCGGCCTGCTCGCGGCGCAGCTCGTCGTAGCCGATCTTCTCCATCGCCTTATGC
>CAXTNS010000013.1:0-4457 GCA_964245465.1 uncultured Thermoanaerobaculia bacterium | reverse complement strand
GTAAGGAAACTTGTCAGCGGCGATGAAGTTCTTGAACCGCAGCTCGGCGGGATCCATCTTCAGCTCCTGCGCCAGCACGTCGGTGACACGCTCGATAGCATGCGCGGCCTCGGTGACGCGGAAGGAGCAGCGGTAGGCGACGCCTCCCGGCGGCTTGTTGGTGTAGGCGGCGTCCATCTCGGTGAAAGCGGTCGGGATGTCGTAGGAGCCTGTGCAGATCGAGAACAGGCCCGCCGGGTACTTGGACGGGTTGGCCGCGGCGTCGGTGTAGCCATGATCGGCGAGGGTCTTGATACGCAGGGCCGTCATCTTGCCGTCGCTCTTGGCGGCCAACTCGGCGGTCATGTGGTAGTCGCGGGCGAAGGAGTCGGCCTGAAGGTTCTCCATGCGGTCCTCGACCCACTTGACGGGCTTGCCCAGCACCACCGAGGCCGCCACGGCGATGACGTAGCCGGGATAGACGGGCACCTTGCCGCCGAAGCCGCCGCCGATGTCGGGCGAGATGATGCGGATTTTCTCTTCCGAAAGCCCGACGTGCCCGGCCACCAGGGCGAAGACGGTGCGAATGGCGTGCGGCGCCTGGGTGGTCATGTAGACGGTGAGCTGTCCGGTCACCTTGTTGAAGTCGGCCACGCAGCCGCAGGTCTCGATGGAAGCCACGTGGATGCGCGGGATGTAGATGTCCTGCTTCACCACCACGTCGGCCTCGGCGAACGCTTGGTCGGTGGCCGCGCGGTCGCCGGTCTCCCAGTGCCAGATATGGTTGTCCTGCTTGCCTTCCTTGTCGGTGCGCAGGACCGGCGCGCCCGGCTCCAGCGCCTTGAACGGATCGATCACCACGGGCAAGGGCTCGTAGTCGACTTCCACCGCGTCGACGCCGTCGGCGGCGGTGTAGCGGTCGGTGGCGACCACCGCGGCCACTTCCTGGGCCTGATACATCACTTTTTCGACGGGGAGCACCATCTGGGTATCCGACATCAGAGTAGGCATCCAATGGAGATTGAAACCTTTCAGGGTCTCGCCGGTGATCACCGCCAGCACGCCGGGGATGGCGAGCGCTTTTTCCGTATGGATGGCCGTGATCTTCGCGTGGGCGAAGGGGCTGCGCACGATGTCCAGGTGGACCATGCCGGGCAGCTTGATGTCGTCGACGTAGCGGCCCTGGCCGCGGATGAAACGCGGGTCCTCCTTGCGCTTCATGGAGTGGCCCATGCCACAGACTTCTGGGGTCGTCCTGGGTGCCATGGCTCCCTCCTATTCCGCCGGGCGCAGCTTGGCCGCCGCGTATTGAACGGATTTGATGATGTTGACGTAGCCGGTGCACCGGCAGAGGTTGCCGGAGATCGCCTGGCGGATCTCCCCTTCCTCGGGTTCGGGGTTCTTCTGCAGGAGGGCATAGCTGGTGAGCATCATGCCTGGCGTGCAGAAGCCACACTGGAGGCCGTGCTCCTGCCAGAAACCTTCCTGAACGGGATGGAGCTGGCCGTCCTTCTCCAGGCCCTCGACGGTCATCACCTCGCGACCGTCAGCCTGCACGGCGAGCACGGTGCAGGACTTGACCGGCGTACCGTCGAGCAGCACGGTGCAGGCGCCGCAGTGGGTGGTGTCGCAGCCAATGTGGGTGCCGGTCATGCTCAGGGTCTCCCGTAGGAGATGGACGAGGAGAAGGCGCGACTCGACCTCCGCTTTCTGCTCGGTGCCGTTGACCTTGACGTTGATCTGATGACTTGCCATGGTCAGCTCCTGGCGCGCTCGACGGCGCGTGTCAACGCGCGGCTGGTAAGGACGCGCGCCATTTCCCGCTTGTATTCGACGGCTCCCCGCCGGTCAGCGTTGGGCGAGGCGATCGACCCGGCCAGCCGCGCGGCCTCGGCGATCGCCTCGGTAGTAGGCTGCTTACCCGTCAGATACTGCTCGGCCTCGGTGGCGCGCAGGGGCACAGGGCCGGCGTTGGTGAGACCGATGCCCGCCTTCTCCACCTCGCCGCTCGCCGACAGGGTGACCTGCGCGGCGGCCGCGGCGGTGGCGAAGTCTCCCACCTTGCGCTCGAGCTTCACGTAAGCGCCCCCGGTCCGTTCCGAAGAGACCGGGATGCGGATTTCGGTCAGGATCTCGTCCGGCTCCAAGGCCGTGGTAAACAAGCCCAGGAAGAAGTCGTCGATGGGGATTGTGCGCGAGCCGTTGGGACCGGTCGCCACCACCTCTGCGCGATACGCCAGCATGGTGGCGGGATGATCGTTCGCCGGATCGCCGTGCGCGAGGTTGCCGCCGACCGTGGCAAGGTTGCGCACCAGGGGATCGGCGATGACCTCCGCCGTGTCCGCCAGCAGCGGGTACCGGGTGCGGATCAGCGCGGAATTCTCCAGGGCGGACTCGCGAGTCCGGCCGCCGATCCTGAGCGTGCCGTCCTGCTCCTCGATGTACTCCAGCCCGGGGATGCGGCCGATGTCCACGAGGTGGCCGGCGGCGCCCAGCCGGAGCTTGAGCAGCGGCAGGAGGCTCTGGCCGCCGGAGAGAACCTTGACGTCGTCGCGATGGGTCTGGAGGAGGGCGAGGGCCTCCTCCAGCGTCTGGGGTGCGTGATAGTCGAACGGTGCGGGGATCATCCGTTATCTCCTTTCCCCGCGCTGGCGCGCCTCTGCTAGCGAAGGAGCCAGAAGAGGAGCAGCGCGAGGACGATCACTGCGATCCAGAAACCGGGACGGTGCAGCATGCGGCCAGCCGCCCGGCCAGCCGCGGCGGCTCCCAGCGAGCCGATGTCCAGGGCCGCCTCGCCGCCAACGGGGGACGGTGCCGGCGGAGCGACCGGCGTGGATGGCGCAGCCGGCGCGATCGGGGCGGGTGATACGGTCGACATTTCAGACACCATTGGAGCGGCGGCAGCCGGCGGAGCCGCGACGGCCGGCGTTTCCAGCTCCCGGCGCATGGCGTCGTTGAACTTCTGGAAGAGCTGATCGCTGACGTCCTGGATCATGCCGCGGCCGAACTGGGCCAGCATGCCTACGACGTTGACGTCCGAGACGACGGTCACCTCCGTCTCACCAGGAGCGCGCTCCACGACGCGGCTCTTCATCCGCATGTCCGCGCCGCCCTTGCCGCGGGTCTCCTGGCCGGAGGCGGCGATGTCCGCCTCCCCCGCCGCCTCGTCCAAGCGGTCGAAGCGCATCTTGCCGCGGTAGTTGGCGGTCACCGGCCCCACCTTCACGGTGATGGTGCCAGCGTAATTCTGATCGTCCACCTTGTCCGTGATGGCGGCGCCCGGCAGGCAGCGCGCCACCCTGTAGGGATCGGTGAGGAAGTCCCAAACCGCGTCGGCCGGGGCTTTGACGACGAAGCTCTTTTCGATCTGCATGCCCATGATTTGAGACCCTCACGCCGCCAGCAGGGGAAGGAGCCGTTCCAGCGACTCCAGGTTGTGAGCCGGAAGGAGGTCGTCGACGTACGGGAGCGCCGCGGCCATGGCCCGGGCGGTGGGCTCGTAACGCGAGTCCCCGGCCAGGGGATTGAGCCACACGACGCGGCGGGCTCGCGACCGGATGGCGCGCATGGCTGCCGCCAGGGGCTCCACGTCGCCGCGATCGAGGCCGTCGCTCAGGATCAGCACCACCGTCTTTGCGTCGACCAGCTCGTCGAGATAGTACTCCACAAACTCGGCCAGGCACTCCCCGATCTTCGTGCCGCCCGACCAGTCCGGCACGCGGATGGCCAATCGTTCCAGCGCCAGGTCGACACGGCCCGGACGAAGCCAGGGGGTCAGCCTCACCAGCTCGGTGTTGAAGGCGAAAACCTCGCTCCTCCGCGCCACTCGGCGCAGGACCAAAACAAAGGTGAGGAGGAAGCGAGTATGGGGATCCATGGAGCCGCTGGTGTCGCACAGAACGACCAGCCGCGGCTCTTCGATGGGCCGGGCCCGCCGTGCCAGGGAGAGGAACTCGCCACCCTGGGCGACCGCCCGCCGGAAGCTGCGCCGCAGGTCGGCCTCACCGCGCCCGCGCACCGGCACCCGCCGCCGGCTGGGGCGGGTGGCGAGACGCAGGGCCAAGCGGGAGAGCAGCCGTTCCATGGCCAGCAGGTCGGCTGTCGAGCACTCCTCGAACGATTTGCGGCGCAGCACCGCCTCCGGACTGTAGCCGGGCTCCTCTCCTTCGGGAACCACGGAGGATGATTCGGAGGATCGATCGTTCGGCCAGCCGCCGGGACGAGGCGATCCCGGCCGGGTCCGGGGTGCATCCGGTGCGCGGCGAGAGACCCGTTGCTCCGGTGTCTGCAAAGCCGCGCGAGCTTTCCACAGGACCGCGAACAGCTCCTCAAACACCGCGAAGTCTCGTGGCCGGATCTTCAGCGCCGTCTTCAAGGCCAGTCGCACCTCGTCACGGTCGCCAAGATCCACGAGAGTCAAGGCCGCCAGACCGTCGGCCTCGTCGGTGAGTCCGGTTCCGGCAAGACCGTCACCGCGC
>CAXTNS010000012.1:22382-26637 GCA_964245465.1 uncultured Thermoanaerobaculia bacterium | reverse complement strand
GCGGCGAAGTCGCGCGCCCGGTCGGGCGCCGGAGGCAGGGCCTTGACGCTCCCGCCGGGAGAGATCCGGATCTCGCGTACCTCGGAGAGGTCGCGCACGGCGATGCGGCGGCCGCTGGCTTCGACGGCGTGGAAGGCTCCCAGGAACAGGTGCAGGGGGCGCCAACCAGTGCCCGCGGCGTCCACGGGTTCCAGGAACAGCAGAGCCCGTTCACCGGGCGTGAAGACCGGCGCACCCTGGATCCGCAGCGCCAGGCCCTCCGGCCCTTTACCTCCGGGGCCGCCGGGCAGGACCAGGCGCAGGGTCTCGCCTTCGCCGCCCCCCTTGAGCGCCCGCTCCACTCTTGGACCGTCCGTCTCGAAACGCACGACGGCAATCCGGGCCGCCTGGTCGACCAGGGCCTCGTCCGAGACCCGGACGTAGCTGGTGGCGCCCAGAGGTACGGCGAGGGCCAGGGCCAGCAGGAACGCGACGAGGGTCCGGAGGAGCGGGTCGGTCATCTCTTGCTCCACATTCTACATCGTCTATAAACGACTCTGGCCTCGTCTTGGCTACGTCCCGGTGGCGCCATGCCCTAGGCGTGCCCATGACAGCAAGGACGCTGTCCTTTGTGTCAATCTCCCTCCCATGAACGTCGTCGGGATCTCCGCCTTTTTCCACGAATCCGCCTGCTGTCTGCTGCGGGACGGCCAGCTCGTGGCCGCGGCCGAGGAGGAGCGGTTCTCGCGGGTCAAGCACGATCCGCGGCTGCCGGTGTCGGCCTTCCGGTGGTGCCTGCGGCGGGGCGGCATCGGCATCCTGGACATCGACTGTGTCGCTTGGTACGAGTCGCCGGAGAAGAAGCTCTCCCGCCAGGTCTGGTCCGGAGTCCCCGAGGACGCCCGTCTCGACCCGGGCCATCCCGAGCGGGCCGTGCGCGAGATGCTGGGGTACGAGGGGCCGTTCCTCACCTTCGAGCACCACGAATCCCATGCCGCAAGCGCCTTCTTCTTCTCCGGTTTCCCCGAGGCCGCCCTGCTGACCGTGGACGGCGTGGGCGAGTGGGCCACGACGGTCTACGGAAGCGGACGCGGGAACGGGATCGAGCTGTTCGAGGAGGTCCGCTTCCCCCACTCGCTCGGCCTCCTCTACTCCACCGTCACGGCCTATCTCGGCTTCGAGGTCAACGACGGCGAGTACAAGGTGATGGGCCTCGCTCCCTATGGCGAGCCCCGGTATCTGGAGGAGATGCGCAGGCTCGTCTCGTCCGGACCGGAGGGGCAGTACCGGCTGAGCCTCGACTACTTCGATTTCATCCGGGGAGAACGGATGTACTCGGACGCCCTGCCCCGCCTCTTGGGCGAGCCTCCTCGGCAGAGAGAGGCGGAGATCACCCGCTTCCACCAGGACGTGGCGCGGAGCCTCCAGGCCGTCCTGGAGGAGATCCTCCTGGAGAAGGTGGAGTACCTCCATCAGCGGACGGGCCTGCCCCACCTCTGCATGGCGGGCGGCGTGGCCCTGAACGTGGTGGCGAACGGCCGCATCCGGCGCGAGGGTCCCTTCGAGCGGCTCTTCGTGCAGCCGGCGGCCGGCGACTCAGGCGGCTGCCTGGGCGCCGCCGCCCTCGCCCACGCCCAACGGACGGGGAAACGGCCGGGGGGACGGCTGCCGCACGTCTATCTCGGACCGGATTGGAGGACAGTCGAGATCGCGGAGCTGCTCGCGGCGACGGGCCTGCCCATCCAGGACTTCCGAGGTCGCGAGGCCGGTCTGCTCGAAACCGTGGTGGACCGGCTGGAGGCGGGCCAGGTGATCGGCTGGTTCCACGGCCCCATGGAGTTGGGTCCCCGGGCCCTTGGGGCGCGCAGCCTGCTGGCCGACCCTCGCGATGCCGGGATGCGCGACCGGCTGAACCGGCTGGTCAAGAAGCGCGAGGCCTTCCGCCCCTTCGCCCCAAGCGTGCTCGAAGCCTATGCCGCGGAGCACTTCGATTTAGATCACCCATCGCCGTTCATGCTGGAGACCTGCCGAGTGATCTCTCCCCTCGATCTCCCGGCCGTCACCCACGTGGACGGCTCGGCGCGGCCCCAAACGGTGGACCCGAACGTCGCGCCCCGTTACGCCGCCCTGATTGAGACCTTCCGGCGGCGCACGGGCTGCCCCCTGCTGGTGAACACATCCTTCAACGTGGCCGGCGAGCCCATCGTCTGCTCGCCGGTGGACGGCTTGTTCTCGCTGGGCTCCTCGGGGATCGACGCCCTGGTGCTCGAAGACTTCCTGATCGGCCGCGAGGCCATCCCCTCCAACTGGGCCGAGCTCTTTCCCGCCTGGCGCGAACGGGTGCGGAGCGGCTTCGCAGTGAGCACGGACCTATACACCTTCATATGAGGCGGGAGCCCATCTCCATCTGGCAGCCGGCGGAGGCCGACGGCGAGCCGGCGTTCGTCCGTCCCGATCCCCTGCCCTTGGGGGACCACTACGCGGCGGTCAAGGTGCTCCGCCCCAAGAAGGCCGAGCTTCCGCTGCGGGTCGCTTTCTTCGGTGAGTCGGTCGCGGCCGGGTACCTCTATGCGCCCCGCCTGACGCCGGCGCGGGTGCTCGAAGCCCGGCTCCGGGTCGCGGGGGGCGACGGCAATTTCGAGGTGGTGGACCTCGCCCGCACCAACGAGACCCTCGCCTCCCTCGCCGAGACCGTGCGGACCTCGCTGCAGATCAATCCGGACGTGCTGGTGCTGTTCGCCGGCAACAACTGGAACCTGCTGGAGACGCCCGAGGTTTCCCCGTACGCACCCTCCGCCGAGGCGCGCCGGCGCTACGCCCGGGCCTTCCGCGAGGAGGGAGCCGCGGGGCCCGTCCGGCTCGCGGCCGAGGCGTTGCGGGAGAAGGCGGAGGCCACCCTCGACTTCGTGGCCCTGATCGCGCGGGCCGTTCAGATCCCGGTCGTTCTCGTGCTTCCCGAGGTCAACCTCGCCGACTGGGAGAACCGCCAGCCGCCCATCTGGCTGCCGGGGGACGGAACCGCCCGCTGGCATTCCCTCTATGGCGAGGCCGTGGAGCGGCTGGAGCGGGGGGACTTCGAGGGCGCGCTCGCCACGGCCCGGCCCCTGGGGGAGCTCGACGGCGGCGCCTGCTCTTCCACGTGGCGCCTCCTCGCCAGGGCCTGGATGGGGCTCGGAGACCTGGAAGAGGCGCGCCGGGCCGCCCTGGCCGAGGTGGACGCCGCCGCCTATCCTCTCCTGGCCTTCCTGGGCGCGCCCCAGGCCACGACGGCCGCCCGGGAGATCCTGCGCGAAGCGGCCCGCCGGCACGGCTTCTCCGCGATCGACCTGCGGGAGGTTTTCGCCACGGCGACCGGCTCCCCTCTCCCCGGGCGTCGGCTGTTCCTCGACTACTGCCATCTCACCTCGGAGGGGATCCAACTCGCCATGGCCGCCGTGGCCGCCGAGGTGCTGAGCCTCTCCGGGATGCCCTTCTCCATCCCCGCGTTCCCGGCTCCGAAGATCTCCCCCGAGACGGAGGCCACGGCCAGGCTGGGCGCCGCCGTCCACACGGCCCACCGCCTGCTCACCGTGGGACCGAAGCGGCTGATCCTGGAGCACTGGTGCCAGGCCGCGCTCGACGCCTCCCCGGGGATCGAAGAGGCGATGCTGGACCTGGTTGAGGCCCGCTGTGCCCCCTGCCCGGCCGTGCTCACGGCGGCCCAGCAGCGCAACCTTGCCTCGCCCTACCGCCTCCTCCTTCAGCATGGCTGGCGCTGGGACTACCTCGACGCGGACCTGATCGAGGCAATTCCCGGGAATCCTCCACTTCGGGTCCAACCCTGGGGGACCGACCTTACCGAGCCGCCCTGGCTGTGGGAGCCCCTGGAACGGTTCTATCCCGAGGTCATGCGCTTCGAGGACCTCTCCGAGCGGGCCACCTTCCGCTCCCCCTGGCCGGAGTCGTCGTTCTGCCTGATCTACGATGGGACGGCGGACGTGGAGATCG
The DNA here is from genome assembly GCA_964245465.1 of uncultured Thermoanaerobaculia bacterium. GTDB lineage: Bacteria > Acidobacteriota > Thermoanaerobaculia > Multivoradales > UBA5704 > DATARR01. Next base: position 22,671 of record CAXTNS010000012.1, on the reverse strand, counting down.
AGCCCACCCTCCGCCTGCCCGCCGCCGTGCCCGGAGAGACACGGGCCGGACGGGTGCGCTTCGCCGTCAACGGCGAGGAGGCGGGGACGGTCGACGCCACCGAGCGCTGGAGCCGGGAGATCCTCGTCCTTCCCCGATATCTCATGAAGCCTGGATTGAACCGGCTGACCTTGCACTGGCCTGCCCCCGAGACAGACGGCACCGCCGCTCTCCAGGCCGCCATCGAGCGCCTGGAGCGGGGCCTCGCCGCCGACCTCTTCCCCGTCTTCGGCGAGGTCTTCTCCCTCCT
>CAXTNS010000012.1:21224-22372 GCA_964245465.1 uncultured Thermoanaerobaculia bacterium | reverse complement strand
GGATATCCGCCGGGATCAGGGATGATTCGAAAGGTTTTTTCACTTTCGATTTTCAATAACCCTGTATCTCTGTTCGACAATCTGGATCATTTCCCCTAAGATACTCTCAGGCACGGTCAGCATCCTCGAACTCTCTACTGCCTCGTTCAAGTAACGAATCGGCGCCCTCGACGCCTATTGGACCGACAGGAGCACGGAACCGAGGTGTCCTCCTTCTCCCTTCTTTCCGCACTTCATTGGAGCCTCAGCTCGTCGTGCAATCTGTGCTTGGCCCTGGAATGCCAGCCCCCCACCGAGTTGGGACCGCGTAGGTCCCAGCCTGATGTGCCGTAGGAAGAAAAGGAGGAGCGAATGAAGAAATTGTGGATGGTGATGTTGCTCATGGCGGTCCTGTGCCTGCCGGCCGCTTATGCCGCGGGTTCTCTGGCGTCGGCGCGGATCACGCCCACGGGCGTGGAGTGGCAGCCAGCGGCCTCGTACGAAGCGATGGTCCTGACCGTTTCCGGTCCCGATGGCGCGGTCCTGCGCCGCGAGTTCAAGGGGGGGAGCACCCCGACGCTCGATCTCTTCGGGCGGGACGGCAACCCGCTTCCGGACGGCGCCTACCGCTGGGAGCTGTCGGCCGCTCCTCACCTCGACGCGGCGACCCGCGGCGCGCTCGTGGCCGCCCGCAAGGCCGGGGACGACAGTGTGGTCGCGCGGCTGCAGGCCGAGGGCAAGCTGCCCCGGTCCCCTCTCGTCCAGTCCGGCGTCTTCTCGGTCGCGAACGGCGCCATCGTGCCGTCCGACCTCACGGAGGAGCGTAAGGCCGCCGCGGCTGCCCCGGCCGTCCGGAGCAAGGGTCTGACCCCCAACATCGCCGAGGACCAGGTGATCCCGGACGACCTGATCGTCCAAGGCAGCGCCTGCGTCGGCCTCGACTGCGTCAACAACGAGAGCTTCGGCTTCGACACGATCCGGCTCAAGGAGAACAACACCCGGATCAAGTTCGACGACACCAGCACCGGCACCGGCTTCCCCGCGAACGCCTTCGGGCCGCACGACGACTTCACCGCCGACGGCGGGCACGTCATTCCGGCGCTGATGCGGCGGGCGCACGACGCCAAGCTCCGCGGCGATGCGGAACTGGTGGTGTGGGGCAGCGGCAA
>CAXTNS010000012.1:18057-21214 GCA_964245465.1 uncultured Thermoanaerobaculia bacterium | reverse complement strand
GCTCACGGCCAACGACTCGGCCTCGGGCGGCTCCAGCAAGTTCTCCATCGAGGACATCACCGGCGCGAAGGTGCCTTTCACGGTCACGGCGGGCGCCTCGACGAACTCGATCTTCGTGGACAGCACGGGCCGGGTCGGCTTCCGCACCTCGACCCCGGTGCTAGACCTTCACGTCAACACCTCCAACACGCCGGCCATCCGCTTGGAGCAGAACAACTCCGGCGGCTTCACGGCCCAGACCTGGGACATCGCCGGCAACGAGGCCAACTTCTTCGTCCGTGACGTGACGGGCGGCTCCCGCCTGCCCTTCCGCATCCGGCCCGGCGCGCCCACCAGCTCGGTCGACATCAGCGCCAGCGGCGAAGTCGGCATCGGCACGGCTTCGCCCGACCTCAAGCTGGACGTCGAATGCGACGCCGCCAACCTGGCGTGCATCAAGGTGACGAACCTGAATGCCGCGGGGTTCTCCGGCTTCAGCCTTTTCGATGGCAACCTGGAAGCGTTCTTCTTTGGGACCGACGTCGCCGGCGACTCCAATCGCCTAAACAGCATCAACAACCGTCCGCTCATCATCCTGACCAACAGCACGGAGCGGATCCGCTTCCCCGCTCCCGGCGGCAACGTGCTCACAGCCATCAACGGCGCCTTCCTGAGCGCGGGCGGCGCTTGGACCAACGGATCGAGCCGCTCCTACAAGACCGACATCGTCGACCTGGAGGCCAGCGAAGCCGTGGAGACGATCAAGAAGCTCGACCCGGTCAAGTTCAAGTACAAGACCGAGCCCGGCGAGCAGTACGTCGGCTTCATCGCGGAGGACGTTCCGGAACTGGTGGCGATGGGCGACCACAAGAGCCTGAGCTCCATGGACGTCGTCGCCGTGCTGACCAAGGTCGTTCAGGAGCAGCAGAAGACGATCGAAAAGCTTTCCGCCAAGGTCGACGAGCTCGAGAAGGCCAACAAGCAGTAAGCAGCCTTTCCAGACAGCGGCTGATGGGAGCCCCAGCCCCTTCAGCCGCTTTTTCGTTCTCCCTCTTGCCGGCCCCGCAGCACCCAGCGCGTCATGACGAAGCTCACCGGGACCGTCACGGCGAGAACGAGGACCGGTATCAGACGCTCGTCCCACCGCAACAGCTCGACCCCAACGTAGGCCACGGCCAAGCCGAGGAGGTACTGCACCAGGTACACCGAGGGGTACGGCAGCAGCCTCCGCCAGCGCAAGGGCGTACGAAACACGTAGAGCGAGTTGAGGACGAACGAGAGGAAGATCCCCGCCACGTAGGAAACGGAGTAGGCCCACCGGTAGGAAACGCCCTGCAACAGGGCTAGATAGGCAAGATAGGTGAGCCCAGTGTTCGCGGCTCCCGCCACCAGGAAGCGCGCGAGCTGGCGGCTAGAGGATCTCGTCAATGACCGTCTCGGGCTTGCGGCTCACTTCGTCGAAAATCCGCCAGATGTACTCGCCGATGATGCCCAGCATCATGATCACGACGCCGAGAAGGAACGAGAGGATGACCACCAGCGTCGGAAAGCCGGGCACGCTGCCGAGCCCCCGCAGGGCGTTGACGGCGATCACCGCCCCGTAGCCGAAGCTGGCGAGCGAGACGAACGCTCCGAACAGCGACATCAGGCGGATGGGCACGATGGAAAAGCCGAGGAGCGAATCCAGGAAGAACTTCACCCGCTTGAGGAACGTCCAGCGGGACTTCCCGTGCAGCCGCTTGCGCCGCGTATAGCGGATCCTCACCGGCTCGAAACCCAGCCAGTAGGCGAACAGCGCCGTGTTGACGTTCTTGGAGCTGTCCAGCATGTAGGGCAGCATCTCCCGCGACATGAGCCCGACGTCGTAGCCCTCCCGGGGATAGTCGCTGACGACGAACAGGCGGATCAGCCGGTAGTAGAGCCGGGCGAACAGCACGGAGACCGGGGAGTCCTCGCGGTCCTCCCGGACGCAGACGACGAACTTGGCGCCCTGCCGCCACAGGTCGGCCATCTGGAGGATGAGCTCCGGCGGATCCTGCAGGTCCGCCGCGAGGATCATGAAGCAGTCCCCCGTCACGAACCGGAACCCCGTCTTCGAGGCATGGACGGCGCCGAAGTTCCTCGTCAGCTTCACGACCTTGGTGGCCGGCCGCCGCTTCTTGAGCTCGCGCAGGACGGCGAGGGAGCCGTCCCGGGAGCCGTCGTCGACAAAGATCAGCTCGAGCCCGAGATCCCGCTCCCGGAGGCCCGCTTCGACCTCCAGCAGGGCGTCGAACAGGACGGGCAGGGAGGACTCGTTGAAGTAGACCGGCACCACCACCGAGAGAGTCGCCTCTCCGCTCATCGACTCTCCCGGACGGCGCTGAGGAAGCTCTCGTACTCCCGGTAGTAGTCGTTCTCGCTGTAGGCCGCCGAGGCCAGGACCAGACAGACCGAGCTGGAGGAGAAGTTGTCGATCTCCCGCCAGGTCAGGGGAGTCACGTAGAGGCCGTAGTAAGAGCGGTTAAGATGGAACCTCTGCCGCGCGGAGCCGTCGTCCAGCACGACGTCGAAGCTCCCGGAGACGGCGATGATGAACTGGTGGCAGCTCTTGAGGGCATGCCCGGCCCGCAGGGAACCGCCGGGTACGTCATAGAGATAGAAGACTCGCTGAATAGCGAAAGGTACATGGCGCTCTGCTTCGATAAAGGTCAGGTTTCCGCGCTGGTCGTTGATCTTGGGAAGATCGATCAGGGAACAATCCTGGATAGCCATAGAGGTCTCGGTCATGCCCTCTTGTCGGTGGGGACCGGGAGCTCGTAGGTGTCCTGCACGACCGCACGGGCGCCCAGGCTTTCCTTGTATTCGAGGACTCCCCGGTTCAGGTCCCGGCCGTCGGCGGATTCCGACGTGCCGAAGTCGAAGTACGCCTTGTCAGGATAGACCTCCCGCAGCAGGAAATCGAACAGCAGGTCGAGTGCGGCCAGCCGTTTCCCGGTCTCCGAGGCGGCGATGTACTGGGACCGCGCGACGGACGGGCTCTCGTAGACGAGCACTCCCGCCACCAGTTCGAGCCCCTGGAAGGCGCCGAACAGGCGGATGTTGCGGGGGAACCTCTGCCGCAACCGGGTGACCTCCTCGAGGGAGTGGACGGGCGTGGCGCCGTAGGTTTCCAGGAGCACGGCGGTCAAGAGCGACC
>CAXTNS010000012.1:9088-18047 GCA_964245465.1 uncultured Thermoanaerobaculia bacterium | reverse complement strand
CCAGTACGCCGCGAGCTCGTCCGCCTCCCGGCAGGCCAGCCCGCCCGCACGGGCCTTCCGGACACCCCGCCGCCGGCGTTCCTGCGCCGCCACGGGATGGCGCGCGTCGAGGACGGAAAGGGCCGTCCGGTGGACGACGCGCGCGCCGTTCCTCGTCAAGGCGTAGAGGTCTTCTTCCGCCGGCGCCCGGTGGTAGATGCGGGGGACCGCCCGGTACCGGAGCAGGCTGAAGGACTCCCGCCGCAGGTGCTCGAGGAGGGCGTCGAAGACGTCCAGCATCCCCGCCGCCGTCATGGAGGTGCCGGAGACGACGCCGCCATACGTCAGGCCGCCATGGCTCTCCAGGACCTCGCCCCGGCGGCAGGCCGGCAGCAGCGCGACGGGCTGGTCCCGCTCTCCGCGAAAGATCAGCGAATGGTCCTCGAAGCGGTCCTGGTGATATTCCATGTAATCGCGCAAGAAGAGGAACGTGCCCGTCCGGCTGTCGCGGACGAGTTGATCCCAGAGCCCGCGGGCAGCGTCCGTAAACCGCTCAACTCGCATGGTTTGAGCACTCTAACGCTCCTCCGTGGCAAAGCGCAAGCTTGACTCCTCCGAGAGCCCTGAGCCACCATGTCGCCCATCATGAGATGGCAAAAGCGAGGTCTCGTCTACGCGCCGGAAGGCGGCCTATGGTGGGCGCGAAGCCACGGGCACCTGCCGACGGTCGATCCGGAGGTCCGGGAAACGATCCGCGTCTATTTCACGGGCCTCGACGAGAACAACTACGGCAGGATCGGCTACGCCGAGCTGGACGTGGACGACCCCACGCGGGTCCTCGCCGTCTCCCCCGAGCCCGTGCTGGACCTCGGCGAGCCGGGAGCCTTCGACGACTGCGGCGTCGTGGCGTCCTGCGTCATCCCGTTCCAGGGCCGGAAATATCTTTATTATCACGGGTTCCAGCGTACGGCCCAGGCGCCCTACATCCTCTTCACGGGCCTGGCCACGAGCCACGACGGAATCCGCTTTGTAAAGCATTCCCGCGTGCCGGTGCTCGACCGCATCGACGGCGATCCCCTCATGCGGGCCGCCCCCTGCGTGATCCAGGACGGCGATCAATTGAAAATGTGGTACGTGTCCTGCGTCCGGTGGACGAGGAGCGAAGGCGTCCTCCATTATCAATGCAACATCCGGTACGCCACGTCCCTCGACGGCATCCATTGGGAGAGCCACGATCAGGTCTGCATCGAGCCCGACGGTGAGGACGAATACGCCGTGGGCCGGCCGTGGGTCCTCCACGAGGACGGTCTGTACCGGATGTGGTATTCGCGCCGGGGATTCCGCGAGTTCTATGCCATGGGCTACGCGGAGTCGGCGGACGGACTGGCCTGGGAGAGGAAAGACGCCCTGGTGGGCCTCCATAAATCCGATGCGGGCTGGGACTCGGAGATGGTCTGCTACCCGTGCGTGGCCGACGTGGCCGAACGGCGGCTGCTGTTCTACAACGGCAACCGCCGGGGCGCGAGCGGATTCGGCTACGCGGAGCGGGAGCTCCCGGATGGAGCTCCCGCGGAAAAGACCGCCTACTGATTATTCGGGATCGCCGGCACGCCGTTGGGCGTTGCCGACGCGCCATTCCCGGCGACGCGGTTGTTGGTCGCCGAAAAGACGTTGGCGCCGGCCGCGATCGTGAAGCTGGTCGTGTTGTTGAAGATGTCGTTGTCGGAGACGCGGATCGCCGAGCCGGAGACGGACGCGTTGATCGCGGCGACGTCGTTGAAGGAGAGCTTGCAACTCGCCACGTTGATCTGGGAGGTCGCCGCGCTGGTGAAGACCCCGTTGGAGGTGTTGTTGGAGATGTTCGAGTTGGTGACGGTGATGCGGCTGTTAGCAGCCCCCTCGACTCCGCTGCCCAGACCCGTCAAGGTTACGTTTTCGAGCGTGGCGAGGGCGGCACCAGAGGTCGTCGTCACGCGAACACCCGTGGCGGCGTTGGTGATGACGGTATCCTTGACGAACAGCTGGCCGTTGGCGGTCAGGGCTACGTCGATTCCGCGGCCGGTGAACCCGCTGATGGTGACGTTGTCGACGAGGAGGCTCTTACCGGCAAGATAGCGGATGCCGTTGAGGCCGTCGCCCTTGCCGTTGATCGAGATGTTGCGCAGGACGACCCGGTCGTTGACGCCGGCGTTGACGATGACGCCGTTAACGAGGGAGGAGAGGATGCCGGCGAGCGTGCCGTCACCGTTGATGGTGATCGCCTTGGTGATGGTGATGGTGCCGAAGCCGGCGGGATCAAGGGCGGAGATCTCACCGCCGGCCGCGGTCTTCGAGATGGCTCCCGCGAACGTCTTGCAGGGAGCGGTGCGGCTGCAGGGGTTCACGTCGTCACCGACGCCGGAGACCCAGGTGCGGGTGGCCTGGGCATTGGCCGGCGCCGTCACCAGGACGGCGAGGGCAAGAAACGTAAAGACGGCGCTGATCAGCTTCATAAAAGATTTCCTCCTGTAAGGACGGGGTGGCGTGCCGGCTCGTCCGGCTGGGAACATAGGCGGTGACTGGGTCTCTTTCGTTACAGAATCGGGAAAAAGACAAAACCTATTCTAGCACAGCCGGCCGCCGCTTCTTCCAGATTCCCACGACCGTTTCGTCATCTCCCACATCACCCAGAATCAGCGCACCCGCTCCAATCGTGCACCTGTCGCCAATTTTTGTGTTGTTGGCGACCGTCGTATTCACTCCTAAAAAGCAAGAATGTCCGACCTCGACGAATCCGGAGATCACGACGTGCGACGAAACGAAACAATGATCGCCGATTGTCGAGTGGTGGCCGATGTGGTTGCCGCTCCACAGGATCACGTTTCGACCGATCTTTACGAAGGGCTGGACGACGTTGTTCTCGAATATGAAGCAGTGCTCTCCCAGGGCTACATTGCGCCAGAGGAACGCCCGCGAGCTCACGTAGGACGCGGGCCGGTAGCCCATCTCCTTGGCGGATTCATAGAGGCGGGTGCGCAGCGCGTTGCCCTGGGTGTAGACGAGCGCGGCGTAGAACTCGTGCTCCCGGGGAGCGAAGCGCTCCGGCAGCTCCTCGAACGGCACCACCGGGACGCCGAAGAGCTCGTCGCGCCGCAGGTACTCCCGCTCGACGGCGAACGCCACGACCTCGTGCTCGGAATCGTGGGTGAAATATTCATAGGCGATCTCGGCAAAGGCGCTGTCGCCCACGAGAACGAGCTTTTTCGTCTTTTCCATGAGCCCTCAGGGTTTCTTCACCAGCAGGTCCTCGCGACGGTTCGCCATCGGCAGGTCCGCGGCCTGCGGCAGGAGGAAGGCGTGGTACCCCGCCGAGCGGGCGCGCAGGACCATCCCCAGGAGCGCCGCGTCGTCGATCTGGCCGGGCTCCAGGGTGTTGTGGGCGACGGCGGGGATTTCGTCCGTGCCGGTGTAGGCCTGGTGAAAGCGCACGCCTTCGGCGGAGCTGAAGAAGCGCTTGCGCATGGATTGATTGGGAAGGTCGCCGATCAGCAACTGCCCGCCCTCGGCCAGCAGTTCCAGACAGGCGTCGAAGAACGCGAAGACGTTGCCCTCGCGGAACACGTACTGGAGGACGCTGTAGACCAGGACGGCGTCGAGCCGGCCCCGGTTCTCTTCCAGCAAGGCGGGGCACTCCTCGGGGAACCGCCCCGGCAGCTTCACGGCGAGAGGTTCGGAGGGCAGCAGGGCGAGCATCTCCGGGGAATCGATCAGGGTCAGGGCGTGCCCCTTCTCCCGGCAGAGATCGAGAAACCCCAGGGCGACGGCGCCGCAGCCGGGTCCGACGTCGAGCACCCGACGGCCCGCCCGCTCCAGGTTCGAGAGCTTGGACCGCACGTCCCGCAGAATGGCCTCCTCTCTGCCGGCGCGGTAGGAGTCGGGGAAGCCCACCTTCTCGTGGCGGCTCAGCGACTCGTCGCGGGCGAGCTCCCGGAAGCCGTCGTAGGTCAGGTCCGCGAACCGGTTCGGGTCCATGATCTCAGGGCTGAAGTCGACGGGCCTGCCCGTTCACCGCGTCCGCGGCCGTTTCCAGGGCCTCGGGCGTGAGGCCAACGTAGAGCGGCAGGGAGAGGATCTCTCCCGCGGTGCGCTCGGTCACCGGCAGGGCACCCGGAGCATACCCCAGGTCCCGGTAGGCCTCCTGGAGGTGCACGGGGACCGGGTAGTGGATCAGGGTGCCGATCCCTTCCTCCCGGAGGGCGCTCATCAGGCCGTCCCGCCGGGAGTGACGCACCACGTAGAGGTGGAACACGGGCTCCGCCCCGGGCCGGCCGGCCGGAACGGCCACGCCGGCGAGGAGCCGCGAGTACTCTCCCGCCAGTCGGCGCCGGACGGCGTTGTGGCCATCCAGGTGCGCCAGCTTGACCCGCAAGATGGCGGCCTGCATCTCGTCCAGCCGGCTGTTCTGCCCCCGCTCCGCGTGGTGGTACCGGTCCGTCTGCCCATAGTTGCGCAGGCGCCGGACCCGCTCGGCGAGGACGGCGTCGTTGGTGATGACCGCCCCGCCATCCCCATACGCCCCCAGGTTCTTGGTGGGATAGAAGCTGAACGCGCTCAAATGGCCGAAGGTGCCGGCGAGGCGTCCGCCGACCCGCGCGCCATGAGCCTGGGCGCAGTCCTCGATCATGGCCAGGCCATGGCGTGCGGCCAGGTCCATGAGAGACCCCATGTCCGCGGGATGACCATACAGGTGGACGGGCAGGATCGCCCGGGTACGGTCCGTGACCGCCGCCGCCGCCGCCCGGGGATCCATCGTGTACGTGCCCTCGTCAATATCCACCAGGACGGGCGTGGCGCCGGCCCGCTCCACCGCGCAGACCGTGGCCACCGCCGTGTGGGCCACCGTGATCACCTCGTCGCCCGCGCCGATCCCCAGGGCCCGTAAAGCCAGCTCGATGGCGTCGGTGCCGTTGGCCACTCCCACCGCGTGGGCCACGCCGTGATACGCGGCGAAGGCCTGCTCGAAGGCCTCGAGCTCCGGGCCGAGAATGTACCAGCCGCTGTACAGCACGCGTTTCGCGGCCGCTTCCAGCTCCCCGGCCAGCAGGCCGTGGAGAGGCTTCAGGTCATTGAACGGGACCCTCACGGGGCAGGATCCTCTTCAGTGGGCCGGCGTCTCACGGAAGGGCCGAACAGGGCGCCGACGTAGATGGCGCCCAGGTACCAGATCGGGTAGAGATACCGCGGCTGCACCTCCGCCAGGAAGACGAGGATCGCCGTGAAGATGGCCAGGTAGAGCAGCGGCAGCAGGCTGGGCAACGGGACCTCCGGCATCGTCCACAACCGGCAGAACGCCACCGCCAGGGCACCCAGGAACAGAGCGGAGAACCAGCGGGAGACCGCCAGGATCCTCTCTTCGCGCGCTTTGTAGATGGGGCCGAATCCGCTCAGCTCCGCGGCAGGCAGATAGAAGTAGGTCTGGCTTCCCAGGTCGAAGAGATCCCTCGCCTTGCGCAGATAGCTCGAGACGCGCGCCGCCGGGTGGTAGTGCGTATCGGTGGCGAGCTTGGCCAGCGTCAAGGAAGACCAGTTCACGGCGAGCGCACCGTACGGGATCGTGTAGTTTTCTATACAGTGCATGTAGCTGCCGTTGCCCCAACTGTCGGTGCCGGCGGCCAGGCCCAACCCACTGGCGTTCGCCTGCACGGCGGAGGGTACCCTCAACGCCGCTTTGCGCAAGGCCCAGTCGGCGGTCTTGAACACCCCCCAGGGAAGGAGAGCCAGCGACAAGGCGGCCAGGAACCAGCGGTTGCGTTCCGCGGTAACGGCCTGCCTCTCGCGGAGCGCCAGCGCCAGGCCCAGCAGCGAGTTCGCCAGCAGCATCACGCTCCCGGTCGCCCGTTGAAAGTCCAGGACAAGGACAGCCAACCCGAACCCGGCGCTTGCCAGGAGCGCGGCACGGGTCCTCCCCTTGGCATGGAGTCTCCAGGCGGCGAGGACGAGAGCGAGCGAGAGAACCGTATAGAACGCTCCGGGCAGGTCGTGGGTAGGGATCTCGGCGGCGAGCACGGTCTCCACCGCGGCCAGCGAGACGACCAGGGCAACCCGGGCGGCGCGGACGCCGAACCACGGCCGGGTCATCCGGTAGATCAGCAGGGAGGTCAGCGACTCCAGCACGACGTTGGCGGTCGAGTAGGATCCCGGCCGCGGCCCGAAGGCAAGCCGCAGTGGCAGCAGATAGGGCATTATCCGTTCGAAGTAGGACCAGGTATAGTAGTGGGAGCCGAGCGAGCTTCTCGTGGCATCCACCCCGTGCTCCGCGATCGATGAAGTCAACTTCCACATCTCCGCGAAATCAGAGACCGGCACCGTCCGGACGAAGAAGACGTACGCCAGCTTCAGGCCGGTCGCGGAAACCAGGGCGAGAGCCACGAAGGCGGGCTCTCCCAGCCGGGCCGGCCAGTGGCTGGCCGCCAGGACCAGGGCGGCCACGACCAGCGTGGTGAGCAGGAGGTCCCCTCGGCTGGACGGCGCCTCCGGCGCTACGAGACGCGCCAGCGTGAGAGAGCTCAGGTTGAAGAACCCGACGAGAGCCGGCAGGAAGATCCCAACGCCCGCGATCAGAAGCAGGACCGCGCGCACCACCCTCTCCACCCGGAGAGGGCCGGCGCGCCGCGCGGTGTGGACCGCATAGGCGACTACGATCAGGAAGACCGTCACGTACACAGCCGAAGACGGCGCGAGAGCGGCCAGCGCCACCGCCAGGGTAGCCAGACCGAACAGCACCGCGGCCCACCGCGGGTTCATCGTCTCCCCTCACACTCGCGGAGCGAGGCGTATTCGAAGTGGACAGGGGGTGACGGTGATGATGGAGGCTGGCCGGCAGCCGACCGCAGCTCGAGGCGGATCTTTATCTTCCCTCGGCGGGGACGGAGTCCGGAGAGGGCGATGGCATACCCTTTCCCCGATGCCTTGAGCGGCGCAGACCACGCCACAGCATCGTTGACGGCCACGGCGATCCGGGGAGCAGCGGCCGGCAACGGCCCCTCTGGAGAGGCCAGCACGCTGAAGCAGTAGCGCTCTCCTTCGGCGGCGGGGATCTCGCGCTCGGCCGCCATGAACCTCGGCGCGCCCGCCGCGGCATCCAGTTGCAGGGTCAGGCGGAAAGGGCGGCGGTCGGGAGGGTCGTTCTGCAGAAAGGTGAAGTGCGCCCCCTTGTTCACCGGCCGCCATTCGCGGAAATCCAGCAGGAGGAGATCCGTCCGTTCCCTGGCCACCGCCAGGAGCGCCAGAAGCAGGGCGCCGGCGGCCACCGTCACGGCCACCACCAGGCGCAGTTCGGCAGACCGGAGCAATCCGCCTCCTTCCTCGGGGGCTCCCGTGGAGGGGCTGTGAGTGGCGGGCATGGCGGGAAATTCTAGCTGCTTGCTACTATAGGCCGCAATGCTCTCCCCCCTGCTGATGATCCCCGGCCCGGTCGAGGTCTCGCCGGCCGTCTTCGCCGCCTCGTCCATCGCCCCTCCGGGCCACACCTCTCCGCGCGTCCTGGAAGCGTTCGGCACCTGCCTGGAGCGCATGCGCCAGGTCTGGCGGGCCGGCCCGTCGAGCCAACCGTTCCTGCTGGCCGGCAGCGGTACGCTGGCTATGGAGGTTGCGGCGGTCAACCTGATCGAGCCCGGAGACCGGACCGTCGTGGTCAACACCGGCTACTTCTCCGAGCGCATGGCCGAGATCCTGCGCCGCAACGGTGCCGAGGTGACCGTGATCGGCGCGCCCGTGGGCGAGGCCCCGTCCGTCGAAGAGGTCCGGGAGGCGCTGGGTCGGGATTCCTTCAAGGCCCTCTTCGCCACCCACGTGGACACCTCGACAGGGGTGCGCGTCGATCCCGAGCCCCTCTGCCGCCTGGCCCGCGAGGCCGGGGTCCTCTCCGTGTTCGACGGCGTCTGCGCCACGGCCGGCGAGCGGTTCGACATGGTGGCCTGGGACGCCGACCTCTACTTCACCGGCTCGCAGAAGGCGATCGGGCTGCCCCCCGGCTTGGCGCTGATGGTGGCGAACGAGCGGGCGCTGGCTGTACGGGCCTCCCGCCGAGCCGCGCCGCCGCCGCTGTTCCTCGACTGGAATTCGTGGCTCCCCATCCACCGTGCCTACGAGGAGAGGAAGCCGAGTTACTTCGCGACGCCCGCGACGACTCTGGTGGTGGCCCTGGAAACGGGCCTAGGAGAGATCCTGGCCGAGGGCGTCGAGACCCGGATCGCGGCCCACGCTCGCGCCGCCGCCGCCCTGCGTGCCGCCTGGGCCGTCCTGGGCCTGCGCTCCGTGCCCCGCATGGATGTCGCGGGCAACACCCTCTCCGTGCTCCTCTTCCCCGAGGGGATCGACGCATCCCTTCTGCCGAAGATCGCCGCCCGCGGCGTGGTCGTGGCCGGCGGCCTCCACCCTGCCGTCCGGACTACGTCCTTCCGCGTGGGTCACATGGGCTACACGGTCACCCGACCGGATTATCTGCGTCGGACAGTCGAGGCCGTGGCCGGGGCGCTTGAGGAGTCCGGGGCTTCGGTGGACGTTGCAGGGGCGATGGTGGCGTTCGAGCAGGGATAGTCAGCTCGCCCGGAGGAGAGGCTCCGGCAGGGCTCCCATGGCTTCAGCCGCGCGGTACAGATCTACCGCCTTCTGGGCATTGAGCCAGAATTCGGGAGACGTCTGAAAGGCCGCTCCCAGCTTCAAAGCCATTTCCGGAGTCACACCCGTCCTGTTATTGACGATCCGGTTGATGACCTTGACGTCACAGCCCAGGTGGTCCGCCAACCGTTTCTGGGTCAATCCCAGGGGCTTCAGGAACTCTTCCAAGAGGATCTCACCCGGGTTCGTGGGCTCCCGCTTGCGCAGCATGGTTCGCCTCCTCAGTGGTAGTCGTCAACATCAACTTCCGCAGGCCCTGCATCGGTCCAACGAAAAATGATGCGCCACTGGTCGTTGACGCGGATACTGTAAAACCCCGCCA
>CAXTNS010000012.1:0-9078 GCA_964245465.1 uncultured Thermoanaerobaculia bacterium | reverse complement strand
CAAGTTACCCTTCAACGCTTCCAGCCGATTACCGGGCGGCGACCGAAGATCATTGAGCTGGTGGGCGTAATCGAGCACGTCCAGCTTCCTCTTGACTACCTGCGCGACCCCGGACCATCCAGCCCTTTTCGGAGCCAAGCCGTCAATGAAGAATGTCTCGACTTCGTCAGCGGCAAAGCTCTGAATGGCCATCCGGTCTCAATATACCTCTAGCAGGTATACCTCGTCCAGGTCATCCTCGCTTATCGGTAGATCTCCGCTCCCCCCTTCCGGAACTCCTCCGCCTTCTCCTCCATCCCCACCTCCAGGGCCTGCTCCTCCACCATCCCTTGCTTCGCGGCGTACTCGCGGACTTCCTCGGTGATCTTCATCGAGCAGAAGTGCGGGCCGCACATGGAGCAGAAATGGGCCATCTTGGCGCCTTCCTGGGGCAGGGTCTCGTCGTGGTACTCGCGGGCGGTGTCCGGGTCGAGCGAGAGGTTGAACTGGTCCTCCCAGCGGAACTCGAAGCGCGCCTTGGAGAGGGCGTTGTCGCGGATCTGCGCGCCGGGGTGCCCCTTGGCGAGGTCGGCCGCGTGGGCGGCGATCTTGTAGGCGATCACGCCCTCCTTGACGTCCTCCCGGTTGGGCAGCCCCAGGTGCTCCTTGGGCGTCACGTAGCAAAGCATGGCCGTGCCGTACCAGCCGATCATGGCCGCGCCGATGGCCGAGGTCAGGTGGTCGTAGCCGGGGGCGATATCCGTAGTCAGCGGCCCCAGGGTGTAGAACGGGGCCTCGCCGCAGGCTTCGAGCTGGCGGTCCATGTTCTCCTTGATGAGGTGCATGGGGATGTGGCCCGGCCCCTCGATCATCACCTGGACGTCCTGATCCCAGGCGATCTTCGTCAGCTCGCCGAGCGTGTCGAGCTCCGCGAACTGGGCCGCGTCGTTGGCGTCCGCGATGGCACCGGGCCGCAGTCCATCCCCCAGGCTGAAGGCTACGTCGTAGGCCTTCATGATCTCGCAGATCTCCTCGAAGTGCTCGTAGGTGAAGTTCTCCCGGTGGTGGGCCAGGCACCACTTGGCGTGGATCGAGCCGCCGCGCGAGACGATGCCCGTCATGCGGTTCGCCGTCAGCGGCACGTAGCGCAGCCGCACCCCGGCATGGATGGTGAAGTAGTCCACCCCCTGCTCGGCCTGCTCGATCAGCGTGTCGCGGTAGATCTCCCAGGTGAGGTCTTCCGCCTTCCCCCCCACCTTCTCCAGGGCCTGGTAGATCGGCACCGTGCCGATGGGGACCGGGGAGTTCCTCAGGATCCACTCCCGGGTCTCGTGGATGTTCTTGCCCGTCGAGAGGTCCATCACCGTATCCGCGCCCCAGCGGATGGCCCAGATGAGCTTCTCGACCTCCTCTTCGATGGACGAGGTCACGGCCGAGTTGCCAATGTTGGCGTTGATCTTCACCAGGAAGTTGCGGCCGATGATCATGGGCTCGCTCTCCGGGTGGTTGATGTTGGACGGGATGATGGCCCGGCCGCGGGCCACCTCGTCGCGCACGAACTCCGGGGTGATGATCGAGGGAATCGCGGCGCCCCAGGACTGTCCGGGATGCTGGGCCACGCCGCCGCCCCAGGCCCTACCGTCGCGGTCCTGGGACATCTCGCGCCGCTGGTTCTCGCGGATGGCGATGAACTCCATCTCGGGCGTCACGATCCCCTTGCGCGCGTAGTGCATCTGGGTGACGTTGCCGCCCGGCTTGGACCGCAGGGGCCGGCGCACGCGGGGGAAGCGGATGGGCGAGAGCTGCGGGTCCACCGCCCGTTCCCGGCCGTAGAGCGAGGTCACCGCGGCGAGCTCCTCGACGTCGCCCCACCCTTCGATCCAGGCGCGGCGCAGGGGCGGCAGGCCCGCGTAGACGTCGATCCGCGCCTCCGGGTCCGTATAGGGTCCCGACGTGTCGTAGACCATGACGGGCGGGTTCTCCACCAATTTTTCCCCAAAAGCATCCCCAAGAGTGCCCGCGTGGGTCCGCGTGGGCGCCACTCGGACCTCCCGCATGGGCACCCGAACGCCCGGCAGGGTCCCCTCGACATAGATTTTCGTGGAGTTGGGGAAGGGATCGCGGGTGATCCCGGGACGGATGGGCTGCGCGGTCGGCTCGATCATAGGGAACTCCTTGCCATAGGCCTAGGGAGACTCCCGGCGATCGTCCTCGCTTCCCTACGCTGGCATGACCCAGGTCAGGTGATGAGGGTGGTCCCTGAAGGGATCTCAGCCTTGCGGCCCCCCTAGCGGGATTGATCCTACACGACTTCGATCGGGGTCGCGACGACTTTGAAAGCGGTCGCGGTGACTTCGACCTCGGTTACGGTCACTGGGACCACGGTCACGCCGACTTATACCGTGGTCGCGGCGGCTCAAACCACGGTCGAAGTGCTTCCTCTGAGGCCCTGCTCACACTACATTTGGAGGGCAGAACGCCGTTCCGCTACTAGATTTAGCCCCTTGCTCCCGTTAGGCTTTGGGAGCCGGACCTCTGTCCTCACCAGAAAGGGTGGCGATCTGAAGTGGAAGCGAGACTGTCCCCTCAGGGTATCCTCGAAACGAAGCAACGCATCCGCCGGGAACGGCCGGCTGTCTCTCCGGAAAGACCGCCTTTTTTCAAGACCCAGCTTGGCCGGCTCGTCGTGGGGGACTGCCTGGAGACTCTCCGCGGGCTCGGTGATGGGACCGTCGACCTTGTCGTCACCTCACCCCCCTATGACGGCCAGCCGAAATACGGAAACGGTGAGAAGTACGAGCGGGACTGGTACGCCAGCTTCTTCATGGAGGTGGCCGTGGAGATTCACCGGGTTCTCAAGCCGCACGGCAGCTTCGTCCTCAACTACCGCTCGAAGCGGCATGGGAATGAGCGCGGGACTTTGCAGTACGAGCTCATCTTCTGGCTCCGTGAGAAGGGCTTCCTCTTCTGTGAAGACTTCGTCTGGGGTAAGCCCTCACCGCCGCCGGGACGCTTCAACCGGTTCCTGAAAGATGCCGTGGAGTACTGCTTCCAGTTCGCCAAGACGCCTCAGTGGCAGTTCTTTCCCGAACACTGCCTCTCTCCCGCCCGGTGGGACGCCAAGGACCGGGAGCGTCGAAAACGGCTGGCCCATAACTACGAACGGGTCAACGCTCCGTCAGGGCAAGGGCGAAAAAGGGTCCAAGCAGGCCCGGACCTCGTGCGGCCCTCAACCCTGCTCCACTTCGAGCCTGAGTTCGGTCCCAACCCCGTACGCCACCCCGCACGGTTCCCTCTCCAACTCCCAGAGTTCTTCATCAAGCTCCTGTCAAAGCCGGAGCAGCTCGTCGTAGATCCCTTCGGCGGGACGGGGACGACAGCCCTCGCAGCGGAGCAACTCGAGCGGAGGTGGCTCGTCACCGAGATCGATCCCGAGTACGCAGCCATAGTACCTCAGCGGTTCGAGACCGGCCGATAGGTCGCATGCCCGATCTCACCGAGGTCAATACCAAGGCTGCCGAGGTCGCCGCGGCGACTGACTGGAATACTCGCGTGGCCCTTATCCGGAGAGTCCCCGAGGATTTCGGCAAAGCCTTGCACCGAGATGTTTACGCCAGGATTGCCGAGTGGGTCTACGTGCCGAACCTGGCCCCTGACTTCGCCTACGTGCACTGGCGTGAAGAGTACGAGATCTCTTCTTTCGAAGAGGCCTATCAGGCTGCCCACGTGCTCACAGCAGGCTTCACCTCCACGGACGCCGAGGCTCTCGCCGGAGCAATCCGGGCTCAACCCAGGACCTTGCAGGTGTTCCGGTTGCTCCTGGGCCTCACCGCTCAGGAATTCGCGACCGCGACGCAGATCATCGCCGAGCGCCACGGTCTTCAGGCGCTCGGCAGCGGCCGAATCAAGGGCATGGAGGCCGGCTCGGCGTGCAGCGCGGACACGGCCCGGTGCTGCGCGCTCGTGATCGATGAAGGCATGCGAGGCGAGCTCTTCGGCGCGCCACCGACCGGAGCCGTCCAGCCGAAGATCCACAAGCCAGACACCCTGGAGGGCTGGACGACGGTGCAGCGTTACGCGTCGGAGGGAGTGCCTCTCGCCGTCTTTCTACACCAACGGCACTATGGCGGCGCATTCCGGCAACTCCTCGACGCAACGAGCACGAAACGGGGCGACATTCTGAAGGATGCGGTCGAGGAGTTGTTCCGGGAGAACGGCATTCGCTTCATCCGGACCGGCTCCCACAATCAGGAAGAGATCGCTCGCCGGTTCAGTGTCACTGTGCGGCCGGCGCCGGACTTCGTGGTCTTCGACAGCTCAGGCACCCTGCGAGCCCTCTTGGAGTGCAAAGTCGCTAACGATGGTGGCACGGCGCGCGACAAGGCCGCCCGCTACGCCACGTTGCAAGCGGAAGCCAGCCGTCTTGGCGGGGTTCCGCTCTTCGCCGTTCTCGCTGGTCTGGGGTGGAGACGCACGGCGGACGCTCTGGGCCCGGTCGTGCGGGACACGGACGGCCGGGTCTTCACCCTCCCGACCTTGAGCGACATGCTGCGGGTTCAGCCGTTCCCCGGACTGGCTCGTGCAGATTGAAAGTTGAACTTTGAATCTGCATGGTTAGAGGCACGGACTGGCTATGCTTGGGCCATGGAGTTGGATCCCTCAGAGCAGACCGTGGAGCCTGAAACCTCCCCGGGTGGGATAGATGACAGCCAGATCCTCTGGATGCTGAGCCTCACGCCGACGGAGCGGCTAGAGGTCCTGCAGGACTTCGTGGACGGAGCCCTAGCGCTACGGGATGGCCGCGTCAGCGACTAGATTCTTCCGGCTTCTCGAAGTCCTGGTGCGGCATGAGGTCGAGTTCCTCATTGCCGGCGGGGTGGCCGGCTTGCTCGAAGGTGCTCCGATCCTGACGCTCGATCTGGATGTCGTTTTTCAGCGGACAGACGAAAATATCGAGCGGCTTCTGAGAGCCCTGGAAGAAGTCCACGCTCGCTATCGTAATCCGGCCGGACGGTTGATCCTTCCCAATGCGGACCTCCTGCGCAGGAACTGCTTCAATCTTCTCCTTACCGATCTGGGCCTTCTGGATGTTCTGGGGGATCTGGGCGCAGGTTTCGGGTACGAGGACCTCATCGGCAGGACCCACGCGTACGAGGTCGAAGGGCTCCGGGTTCGTGCCCTGGATCTGCAGGCGCTGATCGAAGCCCAGGAGCGGGCGAACCGCGACAAGGACCGGGCTGTTTTACCGATCCTTCGGCGGACTCTTCAGTTGAGGTCGGAGGAGAAGTAAGTAGCAGGCCGGCAGGGATGCCGGCGGTCCCACAGAGGCGCTACGCCAGCAGGTCCATTCTGATTGGATCGGCCGCTATACTCCCCCACCATGTCCGCCCCCCGCGACCTTCAGGCCATCCGCGAAGCCATTGAAGAGATCGACCGGGAGATCCTGTCTCAGCTCCGGCGGCGGATGAGCCTGGCCGAGGAGGTGGCGAACGCGAAGGTACGGACGGCGTATCCGTTCCGCGACGAGCCGCGCGAGGACCAGGTGATCCAGCGGGTGCGCCATGCCGCCGTCGAGCGCGGGCTCGACGCCCATGAGGTCGAGCGGCTCTACAGGGTGATCCTCGACATGTCCGTCGCCCATCAGAAGGCCCACGTGCGCTCCCTCGACTCGACGCCCCTGCGCGTGGCCTACCAGGGGGTTGAGGGATCGTACAGCCACCTCACGGCCCAGCGGCGGTACGCGGGGATCCCGGAAGGCGTCCTTCTCGAAGGGTTCGAGACGTTCCGCGCCGCGGCCGAGGCGGTGCGCGAGGGGGCGGCGGACCGCGCCCTGCGGCCGATCGAGCCCACGACTGCCGGGAGCATCAACGAGACGTACGACCTGCTCGCCGAAGGGGGGCTCACCATCACGGCCGAGGAGGTGAGCCGCATCGAGCACTGCCTGCTGGGGCTGCCCGGCGCGCGGATCGAGGACCTGAGGATCGTGTTCTCCCATCCCCAGGGAATCCTCCAGTGCCAGGACTTCCTGCGCACCGTGCCCTGGATTAGGACGCAGACGGAGTTCGACACGGCGGGCTCGGCCCGGAAGGTGCGGGAGCGCAACGATCCCACGGTGGCCGCCATCGCCGGCGAGCCCGCGGCCCGGGTGTACGGCCTAGAAGTGTTGCGGCGGGGCATCCAGTCGCAGGAAGGCAACTACACGCGGTTCGTGGAGCTGGCGCACGACCCGGTCCGCTTCCCGCCCGAGATGCCGGCCAAGACGTCTCTCCTGCTGACCCTCCCGGACACGCCCGGCTCCCTGGCCGAGGTGCTGGGCGTGCTCAGCCGCCGGGGCGTGAGCCTCGCCAAGCTGGAGTCGCGGCCCATCCCCAACAGCCCCTGGCAGTACCGCTTCTATCTGGACCTCCACGGCAACGCCGACCGCGATCCCGTGCGGAGCGCGCTGGCCGAGGTGCACCCGCTGACGGCGGAGATCCGGGTTCTGGGAACGTATCCGGAGACCGACCGGGAGCCGGCGCCGTAGGGGCAGCCCTGTGTGGCCGCCCCTGCTTGGGGATTGGGGTGGTGGCGCGCCATAGCGTTTTTCCACGCATTCTCCTAGGTTACAAACGCCTATGGCCCTGAGCAGATAGACCTTGCCTCCTCCGCCTTCCTCTCCCTGAGGGAGATCCTCTCCGTTCATCGATCCCCGTCGATGGCACCGTTCCTGCTGCTTTTTTTCCTGTCTTCCCTGGTCCCTATTTTTGCTTCGAAGAGAAGGAAGAAAGTCTGCCGAGATCTCGGGTGCTCGTCGTGGCTCCGCAGCCGTTCTACGAAGACCGTGGAACGCCGATCGCGGTGCGCCAGCTCCTGCTGGCCCTGTCCCAGCTCGCTTACGAGGTGGACGTGGTCACGTATCCGCTGGGGCGGTCGGTCGAGATCCCGAGGGTAAGGTACTTCCGGGCCTCCAATCCGTTCCGGTTGCGGCGGGTGCCGATCGGCTTCTCGCTCGCCAAGGTGCTGCTCGACGCAACCCTGATCTCGGAGCTGGTCCGACGGCTGTCGGAGGGGGGTTATTCGTGCATCCACGCCGTGGAGGAGGCGGCTTTCCCCTGCGTGATGCTGGGTCACCGGTTCCGGGTGCCGGTGATCTATGACATGCAGTCGAGCCTGCCGGAGCAGCTCGCCCGGCACCTCGCCTTCCGTAGCGGTGTGGCGCAGTCGGCGCTGATCCGCATGGAACGCTGGCTGCTGAGGAACGCCGACTCGATCGTGAGCAGCACCGGGCTCGCCCAGCGGGTGCGCGTGCTGGCGCCGGACGCGCGGCTGCGGGAGTGGCGGTTCGCGAGCGCGCTGTCTCCGGCGCCTTTCGGGGAGGCGGAGGAGCTGCGGCGCGAGTTGGGGATCTCCGCGGACCAGCCGGTGGGGCTCTACAGCGGCACGTTCGAGGCCTACCAGGGGCTGCCCGAGCTGCTCGCGGCCGTTCCCCATGTGCAGGCCGAGGTGCCCAGAGTGGCCTTCGTGCTGGTGGGGGCGGACGAGACCGGGGGCACGACGATCGCGCGGGCTCACGCGGATCTGGTGCGGGCCGGCACCCTGCGAGTGGTCAAGCGCCAGCCGCGGGAGAGGATCCCCCGTTTCCTCGCTCTGGCGGACGTGCTGGTGTCGCCCCGGGCCTATGGTGACAACCTGCCGCTCAAGATCTTCGACTACCTGGCCGCCGGCAAGCCGATCGTGGCCACGGACATCCCGGCCCACCGGTCGGTGCTGGACGAGGAGAGCGCGCTCCTGACCGGGGCCTGGTCGCCCGAGCTGGCGAGCGGCATCGTGCGCGTGCTGCGGGACCGGAACCTGGCCGGCCGGCTGGCCGCGGCGGCACAGGCGCGGGCCGAGGAGCGGTTCGGCTGGTTCTCGTTCGTCCGTTCGTTGAGCGAGCTTTATGGTGAGGTCAACGGTGAGGTCAACGGTGGCTGAAGCGCGCCGGGTTTCCGTGGTGATTCCGGCCCGCAACGAGGCCCCGAGGATCGCGCGCACTCTTGACGCCGTCTTCGCTCAGACCGTCACGGGGGTCGAGCTGGAAGTGCTGGTGGTGGACGACGGCTCGACCGACGGAACGGCGGCGATCGCTTCCGGCGCCGGAGCGCGGGTGATCCCGCTCGGTTCGAGCCGTGGCGGTTCGCCCGGGGCGGCGCGCAACCGGGGGGCCGCCGCGGCCAGCGGCGATCCTCTCGTCTTCCTGGACGCCGACTGCGCGCCGGCTCCGGGCTGGCTGGGGTCGATCCTCTCCGGACACGACGGAGGCAAGGTGGTGATCGGCGGCTCGCTGGAAGTTCCCCAGGGGATGCCGGCGACAGGCCGCTGCGACCACTACTGCGGCTCGTATCACGTCCATCCCGGGCGCTCCGCCGGCTACGTGCCGAACCATACGCCGGCCAACCTGAGCGTCCGCCGCGACGCTTTCTTCTCCACAACCGGCTTCAGCGAGCGCAAGCCGGTGGCGGACGGGCACGAGGAGCTGCGCTGGCAGGCCCAGCTCGCGCGCGCCGGAGCCCGCATCTGGTTCGAGCCTTCGGCGGTGGTGTACCACCATAACCGGCTCGGGATGGCCAACCTGCTGCGCCGCCATTACCGCTGGGGGTACAGCGCGGTCGAGAGCAAGGCGGGCAGCGGAGCCGCCCGCTGGGCCTGGCTCTACCGCAGGCCGCGGCTGGTCATCGCGGTCAGCCTGCCCCTGGCCTTCGCCCACACGGCCCATACGGTGGCCTGCTGGGCCCGGCACCGGATCCTGGAACCGCTCTGGATGCTGCCGCTGGTCGTGGCGGTCCGGCTCTCTTATGCCGTCGGCCTGTCCATGGGCGGCCTGCGCTGGCTGCGAGGAAGCCAGACCGGTGCCGCCCGCGCCGCCCGAGAATTCGAGGTGGTCTTCCGGCGATGAGAGAGCCGCCCCGCCTTTCCGTCGCGATCTGCACCCGGGACCGGCCGGAGATGCTGCGCCGCGCCCTGGTCTCGATCACCAGCCAGCCGGAGCCGCCGGCCGAGGTCCTCGTCATCGACAACGCCCCGCGCGACGGCCGTACCCGGGAGGTGATCGAGCGTGAGCTCCCGGCCGCGCGCTATCTC
>CAXTNS010000011.1:24318-27212 GCA_964245465.1 uncultured Thermoanaerobaculia bacterium | reverse complement strand
GGCCTGACCCGCCTCTCGTCAACAACGGCACAACCCTAAACCTAAAAGACACCAGGGTCACGAATCCTCGAACCGCAACTCCGGGTTGTGCTGAGCACGTTGCAGGTAGTTCACAAGCCGTCGGGGAAGATCCAGGGTGACGGCTTCTCGTTCGGCGGCTTCACGGAAAAGTTGAAGAGCGGCCAAGGCTTCCCTTGGGATGCCTTGGGTTTGGAAAATAGGGGCCATTTGACGGGAAATCAACTTGACCGCTGCTGTGCGCCCCTCCTCCAGATAAAGCACGGCAAGCTCCAAAGAGACCATGGCCACGTCAACAGCTAGGCCCCGAGAGGCGAACTCCTCTCGAACTCCTGAGAGAAGAATGATTGCCTCCTCCCTCCTTTTAAATCCGGCGGCAATCCTCCCCTCCAGCCAGCGCAACCGGACAAGATCCAGATCGTTTCCGAGGCTGGTTGACAATCTCCGAAGTTCAAGAAGCAACTCCTCCGCTTCTGACTGCCGTCCCAGCAGGCAGAGGTTTACCGCTAGATTGAATCGCACTATAAAGAGGAGGCGGAATTCGCCGGCGGCCTCTACAAGAGGAGCCGCTTCACGAAGAACAGTGATGGCAGCAGCAAAATCTCCGGCTTCCTCAAGGGTCTTCGCCTTACTTATTAGGAGCTCTTTCCTTAAACGGCCGTGATCGAGTGCCAAAGCGCTGTCCAATAGTTCCAGAGCTAAGGCAAGGCGTCTCTGCGCTCCGCGGAGCGAAGCCTCCAGACCTAATACCAACGCCTCATCGAGCGGCCCTGGACCCGAAGAGCCACCCGCCTCACAGAGCTTCCGCGAACGGACGAACGCCTCTTCCGCGCCGGGCAGATCGTTGCGTACCCGACGTGCATTCCCCACGTGAGCCCAGGCATACCCTTGGAGCAAGGACTGCCAGTCCTCATCCCCAGGAGCCCGCTCGGCGATGAAGAGGGCCAACTCGGCCAGCTCCACCGCCCGGTCCGCGTTGTCGCCCGCGGCCTTGACGCTCTCCTCGCAGACGAGCTCACAGAGCGCCCAGTTGCGGAATTCGGACGCTCCTTCCACGAGGACCCGCCGGTCCGGCATCGTCCTCCGTTTGAGGCGCTCCCAGAGCTCCTCGGCCTGGTGCCGGTCTTTCAGAGCGCGGACCCCGTTCGTTTGCAGCTTGAGCATGGCGCGGGTGTACTCCGAGCTCAGCCGACCCGCTTCCGTGGCGAGGGATTCGATGCGCCAGTCTTCGGGGTCGTCCGATCCAGGGGTCTGCCAGGACGCGCGGATGGTCTTCACGAAGGCGATCGCCGTGTCCACGGAGGCGGGCGGCAGGCCCATGGTCGCGGCGAGATGCTCCAGCCGCTTGCGGGAGAGGACCTTGCGGCCGCGCTCGTAGTCGGAGATGAGGTTGGCCGGGATGCCGGAGGCCTGGGCAAGCTCCTGCTGGCTCCATCCGAGGGGCAGCCTCAAAGCGGAGAGGGACTGGTTCAGGATCGGGGGAATCTTGTTCTTCATCGCATCTCCTATTTTATTGCTTCTTCTGAAGACAGGAGTGCCGCAGGTCGCTGGCGCGTGACAAAAAGGCTTGTTTTTTCCCCCAGGATGTTCCGGAAACACGCCACGGCGAGACGTTTCTCCCTCTTCCGGAAACGAGGAACACACCTGAATGACGATGTCCTTTCGCACCAGGCCCCGTTCATTCCCGCCGTGGAGCACGCCGTGTGGGGCGCTTGCTAGGTTCTGGGCGGGAGGACCTTGAAATCATGACAAGAGCTGAAGTGAAGGCCCAGGAAGAGCTTCTGGAGGTGGTCAAGCATCTGAAGGGAGTCCGGGACCGGCTCCGGAGGATCGTCATGGGGCTGCCCGCTCCGGAGAACGCGGCGATGCTGTTGGGGGAGGAGGACCCGGACGTGGCGACCGAGGTCCGCTCGGTGATCGAGTGCTCGCTGGCGGACCAGATCGAGCCCGCGATCCGGGACCTGGCCACGGCGGCCGGCTACCGGCCGAAGAACAGGCGGGAGGAGATGTGAGCCTGGCCCGGGAGCCGGTCGAGCCCGGCGCTCTCTGGGTGCGCTGGGAGTCGCCCCGGCTACCCCGCGAAGGGCTGGGGGAGGAGGAGGCCCGTCGGCGGGAGCGGGCGGAGGCGCTGTTCGCCGAGCTTGCGGGCCGCGCTCCGGAAAAGCGGTGTTGGGCCTTGAAGGAGCGCCGTTTCCGCGATCCTGCGCTGGTGGAGCTGCTGCTGGAGAAGAGCCGGGAGGCTCAGCTCGCGGATCCCGGGGAGGCGGACGGGCTGGCGACGATGGCCGCCCTGCTTGCCCTCAGGCTCTGCGAGCCGGGAGAGAACGCGGCCTTGATGGCGGTGTTCCTGGGCCGGGCGAGCTGCCTTTCCGGCAACGCCCGGCGGTTGCTGGTCAACGAGGCGGAGGCGGAGCTGGCCTTCGCGAACACGGTGAGCTTCCTCGCCGCTCGACCGGATCGTGCGACCGGGCGTTCTATTGCCGCTGGCTCGCGCTCCTGCGCTGGGAGCAGGGGAGGATCGACGAGGCGGCCTCGCTGCTGCATCACGCCGCGCGGATCTTCGCGGAGAACGGGACCGGTCCCGAGGAGGGCATCTCGCTGGCGCTCCTCGGCCTGCTGTACGTGGAGGAGGGGGACCCGAAGCGGGCGGTGCCGGTGCTGCGCAGGGCGCGGCTCGGAGCCGACCCCGGGCGCCGGCCCTGGCTGGCGGTGCGGTCGCGGTTGGCCCTGGCGCTGGCGTTCGCCCAGCTCGGCCATCTCGGGCAGGCCCGCTGGATGATACGCGAGTCCTGGGAGCTTTTCTGTCTCCTGGAGGATTGCGAGGAGCTGGTCCGCGCCCATTGGCTGGAAGGCCGGATCTGCTCGCTTCTCGGATC
>CAXTNS010000011.1:19326-24308 GCA_964245465.1 uncultured Thermoanaerobaculia bacterium | reverse complement strand
CCGCGCGAAGTTCCTGGATGACGATTGTCTGCCCGAGGCCACCCTGGCCTCGCTCGACCTGGCGCTCCACCGGACGGAGGCCCGGCGAGGGGCCGTGGGACCGCTGATCAAGGAGCTTCAGGCCCGGCTGGGCACGGAAGACGGGGTGGACATCGCGCTGAAGGGCCTGGGCGGCTTCGAGCGGAACCTCCAGGAAGGCAAGCCGCCCCGGGAGAGCGCGGACGGCATTGCCTCTTTCCTCCGGCGGACGTTCCGGCTCCGGGGTTTCCGGGTGGAGCCGTTGCCGTTCGCGTGAGCCACAAGGCGCCGGGCAGAAACGACAACGCCCGACGCCGTTTTTTTCCTCGCCTTCCCTCCGCCGCGGATTGCCGCGGCCTGTTTCTCCAGCACAAAGCCAATCTTTTGCCTTATAGACATCCACCAAGAAGAAACTTTGCCTATCTTTAAATTAGGGAATGGGTTTTGCAGACCTTCCGGCCCCGCAGGACTTGGAAATGGTGTAACCAGCCGACGTCTCGCAGTGCCCCCCTGACTCCGCAATAAGAGCGTGAGCAGCCGCCTTCGTAGTCGTCGTGCGTTTCTCCGAGGAGGAGTAGGAATGGCTGGTCCCTTCAATATGCGCCGTCTCTTTTGGACGGCAGCCCTGGCTCTGGTGGCGTTGCCGCCGGGAGCCGTCTCGGCCCAGACTTGCGCCCGCACGATCACCGCGGACGTGGTGGCCTTCGACCAGGTATGGTTCTGGAATCGCTTGGGCGCCGTGCAGCCGCAAGGAATGATGTATGCCCTGCGGCGCGACGTCGTGCCGATCAGTGGCACGTCTCTCTCCGCGGGCAACGTCCGGCTGCGGTCGGACAAGCGTCCGCGGCCCATCGTCCTGCGGATGAACGTGGGCGACTGCCTGCGCATCTCCTTTCAGAACCTGCTGAGCCCCACCCGGGTGGACGACGACCAGTCCAATACCCGCTGGGCTTCCATGCACGCGGTGGGGATGGAGCTCGTCGGCTCGAGTCTCGACGACGGTTCCACGTCGGCCAGAACCCCAACGGGCATGTGAACTTGGGGCAGTCCGCGGTCTACACCCTCTATGCCGAGCGGGAAGGGGAGCACGTGATCCAGAGCCACGGCGCCGTGGCGGGCGGCGAGGGGGACGGCGGACACATCAACTCGGGGCTGTTCGGCGCCATCATCGTGGAGCCTGCCGGATCCCGGTGGTACCGCAGCCAGTTGACCAAAGTGGACTTCGACCTGATCAAGACGGGGACCACCACGAACAGCTTCCCAATCCTCAACTACGAGGCCAACTACCTTTCGGGCCCCCGGGCCGGGACGCCGATCGCCAACATGCTCTCTCCGGCCAACGAGATCATGCACACGGACCTGACGGCCATCATCGCGGGCTCGCCGCCGAACGGCGGCGCCGCCAAACCGGGCTGGTTCCCGAATGGGGCATTCCCGCCGAACACCTTTACCTATCCTGAGCGGAACCAGCCGTTCCGTGAATTCGTCATCATCTACCACGACGAGACCGGCGCGGTGCAGGCGTTCCCCCATTTCGAGGACCCCGTGCTGAGCCATACCCTGCAGAGCGGCCGTGACGGCTTCGCCATCAACTACGGCTCCGGCGGTATCGGTGCCGAGGTGCTGGCCAACCGCTTGGGCGTAGGCCCCATGCACAACTGCGTCGAGTGCATGTACGAGGAGTTCTTCCTCTCCGCCTGGACGGTAGGGGACCCGGCCATGATCGTGGACGTGCCGGCCAACTCGCCGTGCACCGTGGCCAACGTGCAGAGCGGCAACATCGCCTCCTGCACGCCGACCCCCGGCCGCAAGGCCACCAAAGCCTTCTTCCCGGACGATCCCTCGAACGTCTACCACAGCTACCTGAGCGACCACGTCCGGTTCCGGGTGCTCCACGGCGGCAGCAAAGAGCACCACATCCACCACCTCCATGCCCACCAGTGGCTGTACTCGGCGGACAGCGACAAGTCGTCCTACCTGGACAGCCAGGCCATCGGCCCCGGCGCGTCGTTCACGGCCGAGGCCGTCTACAACGGGAGCGGCAACAAGAACCTGACGGTGGGCGACTCGATCTTCCACTGCCACTTCTACCCGCACTTCGCGCAGGGAATGTGGTCGCTCTGGCGCGTCCACGACGTGCTCGAGACCGGGACTCCCATGGACGCCGCCGGCCGCCCGCAGGCGGGCCAGCGGGCGCTGCCGGATGGCGAGATCTTCGCCGGCACGCCCATCCCGGCCGTCGTCCCCCTGCCCGGCAAGCCCATGGCGCCCATCCCGGCCCGGATCTCCATCGCCAACGGTCAGATCCAGATCGCCGGCGCCGGCAATCCGGGATATCCGTTCTTCATCGCGGCCCAGGCGGGCCACCGGCCCCCCAAGCCGCCGCTCGACACGATCGACGACGGCGGCCTGCCGCGCCACATCATCACCGCCGGCACGTTCAACGAGGCCCACACCCGCCTCGACTTCCACAAGAAGCTGCTCACCGCGCAGGCGCAGGGGGTCCCCGAGACCGGCAGCACGGTCGAGCAGGCCGCGATGAATTTCCACGCCCAGCCGAGCCACGGCACCTGCATGACGAACGGCGTCTGTGACGGGGCCACGCCGGTGCGGTTCGCCACCAACGGCCGGCCGGCCATCGCGGGCGCCCCGTACGCCGACCCCTGCCCGGTCCGCCCCGCAGGGCCGCGCTACGACCGCATCTACAAGGTCGCCGACATCCAGGACGACATCATCCTCAACAAGAAGGGGTGGCACTTCACGCAGCAGCGCTTCTCGTCGCTCTGGGGCGACGTGAGCGACTATCTCTTCTCCAACAAGCCGCCGGAGCCCCTTTTCTTCCGGGCCAACAGCACCGAGTGCATCGAGTACTGGCTCACCAACCTGGTGCCCCGGGAGTACAACCTGGACGACTTCCAGGTGCGCACGCCCACGGACGTCCTGGGCCAGCACATCCACCTGGTGAAGTTCGACGTCACGTCCTCGGACGGCGCGGGCAACGGCTTCAACTACGAGGATGGAGCGTTCAGCCCCGAGGAGGTGCGCGACCGCGTGGCCGCCATCCGGGCCTTCAACAACTGCACGGCGAACGACGCCCGCAACAACTCCCTCACCTGTCCCCTGGCCCGGCTGCACCCGTTCGCCCCCTTCCAGCGCGAAGAATGGCGGGGAGCGCAGACCAACGTGCAGCGCTGGTGGGCCGATCCGGTCCTGGACAACTCCAGCGACGACCGGACGCTGCGCACCGTCTTCACCCACGACCACTTCGGCCCCTCGACCCACCAGCAGGCGGGCCTCTACGCCGGCCTGGTGGTCGAGCCCTCGGGCTCGTCCTGGTTCCACAACGAGACCGGCACCGTGCTGGGCAACAACGCCGGCCGCCCCGCCCTGGACGGCGGCCCCACCTCCTGGCAGGCGGTGATCGACCCGCCGAACAACGAGCCCGATTACCGCGAGTTCCTCGTCGAGCTCGCCGACTTCCAACTCGCCTATGAAGAGGACAGCCAGCCCTGCCGGTTCGATCCGAGCTTCGGCGCGATCCGCTGCGACGATCCCGACGACGCCATCAACCCGCCGGGCCGCGAGGAGATCGGTCTGACCGACCTGCTGGCGCGGCCCCAGGAGTGCCCGTGCCACTGCCCCCTTCATGCACCCAGTGCTCCGCCAGCATCCCGCCGCCCTGCCCGGAGGCGATCTCGGCGGAAGACCCCGGCACCATGTCGGTCAACTACCGCCAGGAGCCCCTCGCCCTGCGCGTCCGCGACCCCGCCACCAACGGCCAGGCCGCCGGCAACGCGGGCGACCTCTCCTTCGCCTTCGCCAACCTCACGCGCCTCGACACGGCGTTCAACGTCCAGCCGGCCTTCTACGCGCCGCTGACCCAGGACGTCCGGGCCAAGGACCCGTACACGCCCCTCATGCGGGCCTATGACAACGACCGCATCCAGATCCGCGTCATGGTCGGCGCCCACGAGGAGGGGCACAACTTCAGCGTGCACGGCATCAAGTGGCTGTTCGAGCCTTCCGATCCCAACTCCGGCTACAGGAACAGCCAGATGATGGGCATCTCCGAGCACTTCGAGTTCATCGTGCCCAAGCTGGTCAAGAACACGGCCGGCGACTTCGTCGACCGTCTCTGGTCGCCCGGCTCCTCGACCGACGACTACTGGAACGGCCTCTGGGGCCTGTTCCGCGCCTACGAAAAGCTGCGCAACGACTTGAAGCCGCTGCCGGACAACCCCCGCAGCCAGTCGGGCCTGCCGCCCGAGGTGATCGCGCAGTTCGACCACTCCTGCCCGACCGCGGCCACGATCCGCAGCTACGACGTCACCGCCATCACCGCCCAACAGGCCCTGCCCGGCGGCCGGCTGGTCTACAACGGCCGGACCGACGGCTCGTTCGGCCCCCTGTTCGATCCCACGGCCATCCTCTACGTGCGGTCGAGCGACCTCGACGCCAGCCTCAAGCTGAAGCCGGGGATTCCGGTCGAGCCCCTGATCCTGCGGGCGCGGGCCGGCGAGTGCGTCCGGGTGGTCCTGGACAACAAGCTTCCCACCGGCAACCTGCTCGACCTGGACGGCTTCAACACCCTGCCCATGATCGTCCCGGGCTTCAACAACAACGACATCCGGCCTTCCAACAAGGTCGGCCTGCACGCGCAGTTGCTCTACCACGACCCCAGCCGCGACGACGGGGCCAATATCGGCATCAACCGCGACCACGCCGATCCGCCCCGACCGGATCGCCGTCACGACGCCGGTGTCGAGCACCGGCACCGTGCCCGTGCGCACGAACTGGGAGTAGGGCCGGCTCGGCCGGGGCAGCCCGTACGCCGCGAGGTCGGCGCCCTCGGGCAGCGGCTCCGCAGCGTGGGCCGCAATCACGGCTCCGGCCGTGCGCCGCTCGATCCGGGCCGCCGACAGGCGGGTGCTCGTAAACTCCACCGCGACGGCGGGAGGCGTCGC
>CAXTNS010000011.1:12948-19316 GCA_964245465.1 uncultured Thermoanaerobaculia bacterium | reverse complement strand
CCTACAAGTGGTATGCCGGTGACATCACGATCAACTCGAACGGCACTGTGACCACCACGCCCATCGAGTTCGGCGCCACCAACCTGATCTCCTCCGACCGCATCGAGCACGCGAGCAAGGGAGCGATCGGAGCACTGATCATCGAGCCCGCCAACGCCACCTGGACCGAGGGCGGTGCGGGCTGTCTGATTCCCGCGGGAGGACGGTGCCCGGCCACCACCGCGGACGTCTACACTGGCTCCGGGACGTTTGCGTTCCGCGAGTTCGTGGTGATGTTCCAGAACGACGTCAACATGAGGACGGATTCAGCCCTCCCGATCCTCTGCGAGAACAACTCGGGCGGCTTCGTGCCGGGCCACGGCTATCCCATCGAGAACCTCGCCTGCGAGGAGGATCCCGAGGACAGCGGCCAGAAGGCCATCAACTACCGCACCGAGCCCCTGTGGAAACGCATGCATTATCCTCCGGGCACGCCGTTCGAGGAGACGGACGACTTCCCCGACTGGTTCGACGTCCTGGCCAACGTCAAGGTCGGCGCCCAACCTCAGACGCCGATTTTCAGCGTCAGCGCGAATATGCCCATCCGCTTCCGCGTCCTCGAGCCGGGCGGCCACTCGCGCAACATCGTCTTCGCCGTCCACGGCCACCAGTGGGACAAGGAGCCGTACGTCCTGCAGTCCACCCAGATCGGCCCAAACCCCCTCTCCTTCTGGGAAGGGGCCCACATGGGGCACGGTCCCACGAACCACTTCGACGCCGTGGTCCGCTTCGGCGCGGGCGGGAAGTTCGGGATCCCCGGCGACTACCTGATCCGGGATCAGGCCTCCTTCGGCTTCGACGGCGGCCTGTGGGGCATCCTGCGGGTCCTGCCATAGTTCGTTGATCCTCTTGCGCCGGGCGGCGGTTTCAGCCGCCGCCCGGTTTCCCTCGCCGCGGTTCCCGAGTCCTTCCTCGTTCAGCGTGGCGGCCGGCCCTCCAGCGCCGGCGAAGACCCCGTCGGCTCTACAAGCTGGTCCGTCAGTTGGGTTCAGCTCATGGTAGACCGCGGGCGGCGGGAGTTACAGGTCGTCTCCCCGGCGGACGCTACGCTGCCAGTCCCAGCATCTCTGGGATCTGGGGAGGAGCAGAGCATCCTCCTGGCCATCGAACTGCAGGCGGTCTGGCTCCTGGTCGACGATCTCGACGCCCGGCGAGCGGCCCTCGCCAACCTGGAAGCGGCTGGGGCGGAGACCCGGTTGAAGGGAACGTTGGGAGTGATCCTGTCAGCCCGGGAAGACGGGCACCTGTCGACAGAGGAAGCCGTTGGACTTGTACGGTTTCTGCACGAGCGTCCGGACATCTGGATCAGTGCCAGTCTCTGTGACCGTGCCCTGGATCTCCTGACGAGAGGGTAGCGTCTCCTCTTTGGCCTCCCGGAGTTTTTTGTAATCCTCTTGTAAGGTCTCCAGCCCTATTCTGGGCGAGCATCCTGGAGCACTCCAGCGGTCCGCTCGCTTCATGGCCCGGTTTGAATTTTGCATTTGGCTGAGCCGGCATTCGATCGAAATCGTTCAAGATGCAACAAGGAGCGAAGCTCATGAGTAGTCATCCCCATCCTTGGAGCCGAGGTCTCGCCGCCTTCGCGGTGGTGCTCGCCCTGGCGGGCCCGGCCATCGCAGGCGCCGCGGCGGAGCCCCAGAAAGTTGTTCAGGAGGGCATTTCGGTCGAGCTCTCGGTCCAGCGGGCGGACGGCACGCCGGGACCGGTGATGGAGGGGCAGGACGCCCGGGTGACCCTCAAGGTAACCGACAAGCTGACCGGCAACCCCCTGACCGGCCTCTATCCCGGAGCCTGGATCGACAAGCTGAACAAGCCGGGCGTCGAGCCTGACGCCACCTGCAAGAAGAAGGTGGAGGCGTTCATCGGCGGCTCGATCCTCTCCCGGCCGGCCATGGACCTGAACGTGTACTACGTGCTCGCCCTGAACGAGGACGCCACGATCTCCGTGGTGGACCCCCTGTTCGGCTACGGCAGCAGCAAGCTGCTGACCATGGTCTTCCTCAAGAGCCCGGGGGCGGACTGGGCGCTGTCACCCTCCGGCGAGACGCTGTTCGTCTCCATGCCCGACTCCAACCGGGTGGCCGTGGTGGACACCACGAGCTGGAAGGTGAAGACGGAGATCGAGACGGGCGCCAAGCCCCGCCGCCTCGGCCTGCAGCCGGACGGGCAGTACCTCTGGGTGGCCTGGGACGGTGAGGGCCCGGCGAATCTTTCCGGCGTTGCCGTGATCGACGCGCGCAAGCTCGCCAAGGTGGCGGAGATCCCGACCGGCAAGGGCGGCCACGACCTCGCCTTCAGCGACGACAACCGGTTCGTCTTCGTGACCAACGAGGCGGACGGCACGGTCTCGGTGGTCGACGTTGCGAAGCTCGCCGAGGCGCGGGACGTGCCCGTGGGCGCCAGGCCGGTCTCCATCGCGTGGTCCACCCAGGCCAGGGCCGCGTACGTGTCCAGCGCGGGGGACGGCGTCATCGCCGCCGTGGATGGCACCGGCGCCGAGCCGCGGGCACGGATCCAGGTCTCGCCCGGCATCGGACGCATCCGCTTCGCTCCGGGCGGCCGGCTCGCCTTCGTCGTGCAGACGGAGAAGAACGTGGTCCACATCGTGGACGCCGCGAGCAACCGGCTGGTGCAGACGGCCGACGTGGAGAAGGGGCCGGACCAGGTGGCCTTCAGCGACGAGCTGGCCTACGTGCGCCACAAGGGGAGCGAGACCGTTCTCATGATCCCCCTGAAGACCGTGGGCGAGCCGGGTACACCCGTGCCGGTGGTGGACTTCCCCGGCGGCCAGAATCCGCCCGGCCGGCTGCCCCTGGCGACTCCCGCGGACGGCATGATCCAGGCTCCGGGCGCCGCGGCCGTTCTGGTGGCCAATCCCGAAGACAAGGCCATCTACTACTACAAGGAAGGCATGGCAGCTCCCATGGGCCACTTCCAGAACTACGGCAAGCAGCCGCGGGCCGTGCTGGTGGTGGACCGCACGCTGCGCGAGGTCAAGCCCGGCGTCTACGAGACCACGGCCCAGATGACCGGCGCGGGCGACTACGAGCTGGCCCTGTACGTCGACGCGCCGAAGCTCATCCAGTGCTTCCCCATGAAGCTCGCCGAGAACCCGGTCCTGGCCCAGTCGCGCAAGCTCCCCCTGGGCGTCGAGCTCCAGTCGGGCAAGAGCACCGTGGGCGTGGGCGAGGACGTGATGGTACGCTTCAAGCTCACCGATCCCGCGGACGGCTCGCCGCGCACCGGTCTCAAGGACGTGCACGTGCTGACGTTCCTGTCGCCGGGGATCTGGCAGCAGCGCCACTGGGCGTCGGAGGTGGAGAAGGGTCTCTACGAGATCCACTTCAAGCCGCCCGAGGCGGGCATCTACTTCGTGTTCGTGGAGGTGGCCTCCGCCGGCCTTGAGCTCCAGAAGTCGCCGTTCCTGGTGCTGACGGCGGAAGCACCGAAGTCCGCCCAGTCTCAGGGACAACCGCAGGGAGGCTCACGCTGATGAAGGTCGCTTTTTTGAGATCAATTTCGATCCTGACGGCTGCCGCCCTCGTCTCGGCCGCTCCTGCCGCGGCGCAGCATGAGCATCACCAGCACATGGCCGCCGCGCCCGCTCCGGAGAAGCCGGAGGTCGAGGCGGTCTCCGATCTGAAAATCCCCGACGTGCCCGTGCTCGACCAGGACGGCACGCCCAAGCGCTTCTACAGCGACCTCGTGAAGGACAAGGTGGTGGCCGTCAACTTCGTCTTCACCACCTGCACCACCATCTGCCCGCCCATGGGCGCCAACTTCGCCAAGCTGCAGAAGCTGTTGGGCGAGCGCGCCGGGCGGGACGTGCACCTGATCTCCGTTTCCGTCGATCCCGCGACCGACACCCCCGAGCGCATGAAGGCGTGGGGGCAGAAGTTCGGGGCCGGCCCCGGCTGGACCCTGGTGACCGGCGACCGCGAGGAGATCACCCGCCTGCTCAAGTCCCTGGGGGTCTACACGGCCAGCATCTCCGACCACTCGCCGCTGGTGCTGCTGGGCAACGACGCCCGGCACCAGTGGACCCGCGCCTATGGCCTGGCGGCGCCGGCCAAGCTGGCGGAGCTGATCAGCGGAATGGCCACCCCGGCGGACGTGAACGCCCGGAAGGAGTCCCGTCCATGAAAACCAGGTTTTTCGTTTTATTGTCCCTGCTGTCCTTGGTGCCCCTGTCGTCCTTGACGCCAGCTTGGAGTCAGGCACCCGAGTCGGCCGCGCACAAATATTTCGGCGACGTCAAGCTGGTCAACCAGGACGGCCAGGAGATGCGCCTCTACAGCGATCTCATGCAGGGCAAGACCGTGGTCATCAACGCCATGTTCGCCTCCTGCACCGGCGCCTGCCCCGTCATGAGCGGCACCATGGAGAAGATCCAGAACCACCTGGGCGACCACGTGGGCAAAGACGTGCGCCTGATCTCGATCACCGTCGATCCCGTCAACGACACTCCGGCGAAGCTCAAGGAGTACGCGGCCCGCTTCCACGCGAAGCCCGGCTGGTATCTCCTCACCGGCTCCAAGGAGAACGTCGAGGCCGCCCTGCGCAAGCTCGGCCAGTGGGTGGACGACCCCACGAACCACCAGACCCTGTACCTCATCGGCAACGACCGCACCGGCCTGTGGAAGAAAGCCTTCGCCCTCGCCAAGCCCGAGGAGGTCCTGCCGATCGTGGACAGCGTGGTGAACGACAAGGGTGAGGGTTAGCCTCCTCCTCGCCGCTCTCCTGGCCCCCGCCCTGCTTTTCGCGGCGGGGGCTTCGCCGTCTCCGGAAGAACAGAAACAGCAGATCGAGCGCGGCCGGCGCATCTACCTCGAAGGCGTAAGCCCTTCGGGCGCCGAGATCACGGCCCTGATGAGCGACGCGGGCGTCGAGGTGCCGGCCACGGCCGTGCCCTGCGGCGGTTGCCACGGGCGCGACGGCAAGGGCCGGCCCGAAGGCGGGGTCTCGCCGTCGGACCTCACCTGGGCGAGCCTCACCAAGCCCTACGGCAACACCCATCCGAACGGGCGCAAGCACCCGGCGTACGACGCGCGGCTCCTCAAGCGGGCCATCTCGCTGGGGATCGATCCGGCGGGCAACAAGCTGAACGGGGTCATGCCCCAGTTCCGCATGAGCCTCCGGGACATGGAAGACCTGGTGGCCTACATCCGGCAACTCGGCACGAAGAGCGACCCCGGGGTGACCGACACGGCCCTGCGGGTGGGCGTCGTCCTGCCGCCCGCCGGCCCTTTGAGCGGCATGGGCAAGGCGGTCCGCGCCGCCCTGACGGCCCGGTTCGAGGCCCTGAACAAGGAGGGCGGGATCTACGGCCGCCGCGTGGAGCCGCGCTTCTTCGAGGCGCCCCAGCCGGCGGACCAGCGGCGGGCCTGGACGGCCGACTTCCTGGAGCGCGAAGAGGTCTTCGCCGGCCTCGCCGCTTTCTTCGCCGGGGCCGACGCCGAGATGGCCTCGCTGTTCCAGGCGCGGGAGACCCCCGTGATCGGCCCGTTCTCCCTTCATCCACGGGAGGCCTTCCCCCTGAACCGCTACGTGTTCTACCTGCTGCCCGGCGTCGAGACCCAGGGGCAGGCGCTGGTGCGGTTCGTCCGCAACCGCTGGCCGGGGAAGCCCCAGACGGCGATCGTCGCGCCGGGGGGCAAAGACCTGGACCCGGCGGTGGAGGCTGTCGCCAAGGCCGCCGGAGCCGCGGGATGGCCCGCTCCTCTCAAGCTGCGCGTGGGCAAGGAGACCCGTCCGGAGGATCTGAAGAAGCTGGCCGACGCCAGGGCCGATCCCGTCTTCTTTCTCGGCTCGGGTCCAGAAGCCCGGGCCTTTCTCCAGGCCGCGGACCGGCTCGGCTGGCGTCCGCGCTTCCTGGCGACCGGCACGGCCGCGGACGACTCGCTGGCCGGCGCCCCCGCCGGTTTTGAGAGCCGGATCTTCCTCGCCCTGCCCACGCGGCCCAGTGACCCGGATCCCAAGGCGGCCGCGTCCTACCGCGCCCTCTCCGCCGACTACAAGCTCCCCGAGGACAACCTGTCGGCCCAACTCTCCGCGCTCGCCGCCGCCGACACCCTGATCGAGGCCCTCCGCCGCGCTGGCCGGGACGTCAGCCGCGAGAAGCTCGTCGATCAGCTCGAATCCCTGCGCCGCCTCGACACCGGGTTCGTGCCCCCCCTCACCTACGGCCCGGCCCGCCGCCTCGGCGCCCGCGGCGCCTATGTCCTCAAGGTCGACCTCCAGGGCAAGCGGCTGGCGCCGGAGGGCGGGTGGGTGGAGGTGGAGTAAGATGGTTCGCATGACCCGTGAAGAGCTCCTGGCGAGAATCTCGA
>CAXTNS010000011.1:5099-12863 GCA_964245465.1 uncultured Thermoanaerobaculia bacterium | reverse complement strand
CCTCAAATCTGTTTTGGGAAGCCGTGCATCCGGGGTCACCGGATCTGGGTGTCCCTGATCCTCGATTTTCTGGCTTCGGGCTCGACATCGCAGGAGATCCTTGAGGACTACCCCCAGCTCGAAGAAGCCGATCTCCTCGCCTGTATCGCCTATGGAGCGGAGATGGCGCGGGAGCGATACGTAGAGATCCCGCTCGAGAAGGCCTCTTGAGGCTGAAGCTCGATGAAAACCTGGGAAGACGGGCGGCCGCCCTGCTGCGGGACGCTGAGCACGATGTCTCCACGGTCGTCGAGCAGCTCCTGACCTCAGCACCCGATACCGATGTGATCGCCGTCTGCCGCCAGGAAGACCGCTGCCTGGTGACGCTCGACCTCGACTTTGCCAACCCGCTTCAGTTCAATCCCAAGGAGTATCGGGGCATTGCCGTTCTGAGACTCCCCTCGCGGCCAAGCCCAGGAGATCTGCTGAACGCTCTTCGGACTCTTCTCGGCGGTCTCGCGAGAAGCGAGATTCAGGCCGTCTGTGAATTGTCCAGATCGGCGTGATCCGCGAATACCAGCCCGACAACTGAATGGAAATTTCTCTGTAATCCCCCCGTAAGGTTCGCCTCCCTACTCTCTCCCCAGTAGTTCCGATCTCAGCCATTTTCCGGGAGCTCCCGCATAGGGGCTCCGGGCAGATCAAGGAGGCAAAACGATGGAATTCCGACGTTGTCTTGTGGCGGGACTCTGGACGGCGGTTGCCCTGGCGCTGCTGCTCGGCGCGCCACCCGCCGCGCAGGCCCAGGGCACCCTTCCCTCAGGTTGTAGCAGCCAGATTTACGCCGACGTGGTGGCTCTCGACCAGCCCTGGGTCTGGAACCGTTTCGGCGCTCTGGAGCCGCAGGGCATGATGTACGCCCTGCGCCGCGACGTGGTCCCCACGAACGACCCGGACGGCCTGCCGGACCCGGGCGTGAGCTATGTGCTGAACGCGGGCCAGGTGGCGCTGCGTCGCGACAAGCGGCCGCGGCCTCTGGTGCTGCGCGTCCACGCCGGCGAGTGCCTGCACGTGAAGTTCACCAACCTGCTCGCCCCCGTCGTGCCGAGCGACAAGGACGAGCAGCCGGCCACCCGCGGCGTCTCCATGCACTTCATGGGCCTCGAGGCCGTGAGCTCGATCCGTGACATGGGATCAAACGTCGGCAACAACCCCGCGTCGGGCAACGGCATCGTGGCGCCCAACGGCGTCATCGAGTACTGGCTCTACGCCCCGAAGGAAGGGACCTACGTCATCTACAGCGCGGGTGCCATGACGGGGGGTGAGGGCGACGCCGGCAGCATCTCCTCGGGACTCTTCGGCGCCGTCAACGTGGAGCCCGCGGGCTCGGTGTGGTACCGCAGCCAGGTGACCCGCGATGACCTCAACTACGCCCGCACGGATGCTTACAACAGTTCGGTCGACAGCTTCCCGTCCATCGACTACGAAGCGCTCTACCCCAATCTGCACCGCTACGCGAAGCTGCCGGTCCTCAAAATGCTCAAAGGCAACGAGATCGTTCATTCGGACCTTACGGCGATCATCTCCGGACCGCCGCCGCCGAGCTATCTGCTGAGCGGCGCGACCACCACCAACACCTATCCCAACCGGACTCAGCCGTTCCGCGAGTTCACCATCATCTTCCATGACGAAGTCGGAGCGGTGCAGGCGTTCCCGCAGTTCGAGACCGATCAGCTCCAGTTCACTTTGCACAGCGTGCGCGATGCGTTCGCGATCAATTACGGTACCGGCGGCGCCGGTGCCGAGATCCTCGCCAACCGCGTGGGCGTCGGCCCCGCGAAAGACTGCGCGGAGTGCAAATATGAAGAGTTCTTCCTGAGCTCGTGGGCGCTGGGCGATCCCGCCATGGTGGTGGACACTCCGGCGAACGCCCCTTGCACACGGGCGCAGATCGAGGCCGGCAACACGAGCTGCTACGCGGCAGGCTTCAAGGCGACCCGGGCCTACTTTCCGGACGATCCTTCAAACGTCTATCACAGCTATCTGTCGGATCACGTCAAGTTCCGCAACCTGCACGCGGGCAGCGACGACCACCATGTCTTCCACCTGCACGCGCACCAGTGGATGCACACGCCCGACAGTGATGCTTCTTCGTACCGCGACAGCCAGGCCATCGGCCAGGGTGGGGGCTTCACCTACGAAATCGCCTACAACGGCAGCGGCAACCGCAACAAGACGGTGGGCGATTCGATTTTCCATTGTCATTTCTATCCGCACTTCGCCCAGGGCATGTGGTCGCTCTGGCGCGTGCACGACGTGCTCGAGCTGGGGACCCGGCTCGACAACAACGGCCGTCCGGCCGCGGGCTCGCGGGCTTTGCCGGACGCCGAGATCCTGGCCGGCACGCCGATCCCGGCGATCGTGCCCATTCCCGTCCTGCCGATGGCGCCGGTGCCGGGCCCGGTCCAGATCGTCAGCGGACAGGTGTCGCTGCCCAACCCGGTGGCCACCAACCCGGGGTACCCCTTCTTCGTGCCCGGCGTCGCCGGCCGGCGGCCTCCTCATCCGCCGATGGACTTTGCCGTCAATCCCAACGATGGCCTGCCCATGGACGGCGGCCTGCCGCGCCACGTGGTGCTCTCCGGCTCGGCTGTGAGCACGGAGACCCGATTCAACATGGACAAGACGATCACGTCGGCGAACGTGAGGTGGCTGAACGAGGCTGGAGAACCTGTCGAGCAGGTGGCGATGGGCTTCCACGCCACGCCGGGCGGCTTCTCCACGCCCAAGCCGATCGGCGGCACCGGCACCTTCAGGGTCAACGGCCACCCGGCCAAGCAGGGGGCGCCGTACGCCGATCCCTGCTTCGACGACGCGGGCAACGCCATCACCGACATGCGCTATTACAAGGCGGCGGACATCCAGCTCGACGTCAAGTTCAACAAGGCGGGCTGGCACTTCCCGCAGTCGCGCATGATCGCCCTGTGGAATGACGTGAACAACCTGCTGACCGGCGCCAAACCGCCGGAGCCCTTCTTCTTCCGCGCCAACAGCAGCCAGTGCATCGAGTACTGGTATTCCAACCTGGTTCCCAACAAGTACGTGGTCGACGACTTCCAGGTGCGCACGCCCACGGACGTCCTGGGCCAGCACATCCACCTGGTGAAGTTCGACGTGCTCGCCTCCGACGGCGGCGGCAACGGCTGGAACTACGAGGACGGCTCGTTCGGCGGTGAAGAGGTCCAGGAGCGGATTCGCGCCATCCGCGCATACAACGGCTGTGACCGAAGAGGATCTCCCTCCTCGCTGACCAGCGACCGGAGCCTGTGCCCGGTGGCCAAGCCCCATCCCTTCTTCAACGGCGCCCAGGACTCCGACTGCGACGGCCACGACGAATACCTGGGCTCGCAGACGACCGTCCAGCGCTGGTGGGCCGATCCGATCACCAACCAGGACGGCGGCCAGCGCACGCTGCGCACCGTCTTCACCCACGACCACTTCGGCCCCTCCACCCACCAGCAGGCGGGCCTCTATGCCGGCCTGATCGTGGAGCCCGCCGGCACGACCTGGTACCACAACGAGTCCAACGTCCAGCTCAGCACCAACGGCGGTCCCGCCCTCACCCAGGACGGCGGCCCCACGAGCTGGCAGGCGGTCGTCAGCGGCAGCTCCAGAGCCAACAACTACCGGGAGTTCATGATCGAGTTCGGCGACTTCCAGCCCATGTATGAGCCGGGCGGCCCGTTGTGCCCGGACCCGGTCAACGGCTGGATCGACACGGTCCGCGCCGTCAACCCCGCCGGCCGCCGGGAGATCGGCCTGCCCGACCTCTATGCCAAGCCGAACCGGTGCCCCGTTCCCGATGGGAGCAGCGCCTTCCTGCCGCCGCCCTGCCCCGAAGCCGTGTCGGCCGACGACATCGGCTCCATGGTGGTGAACTACCGCAGCGAGCCGATCGGCCTGCGGGTGCTCGATCCCGCCAGCAACACGCAGGCGAGCGGGCTCAAGGGCGACCTCTCCTTCGCCTACCAGTCGCGCACCGACCGCGCGGTCGCGGCGCTCAACACGCAGCCCTCGTTCTATCCGCCACTCACGATGGGCCTCTATCCGGGAGATCCGTTCACTCCGCTTCTGCGCGCCTTTGAAGGCGACCAGATCAAGGTCCGGACCCTGGTGGGGGCCCACGAAGAGCCGCACGCCATGACCATCAACGGCCTCAAGTGGCTGTTCGAGCCGGACGACCCCAACTCGGGTTGGCGCAACTCGCAGGTCACGGGCATCTCCGAGTGGTTCGACATCGAGATCCCGCGCGTGCCGAGCTTGCAGGACGGCCGGTTCACGGACTATCTGTACAAGCCCAGCGCGGCCACGGAGTCGCAGTGGAGCGGCGCCTGGGGCATCATGCGGATCTACCGCAACGACACCACCTCCGCGCCCACCGCGAGCAAGTTCGCGCTGGTGCCGCTGACCAGCGCCAACTCCACGGCCCGTTCGTCGACGCCGGACACGGTCTTCGCACAGATCACCGTCTCCCAGGCC
Source organism: uncultured Thermoanaerobaculia bacterium (assembly GCA_964245465.1). Lineage (GTDB taxonomy): Bacteria > Acidobacteriota > Thermoanaerobaculia > Multivoradales > UBA5704 > DATARR01. Next base: position 8,345 of record CAXTNS010000011.1, on the reverse strand, counting down.
AATACCGAAGGCGTACCGGGATCCGACGTCAACCCGGCCTCGCCGACGCCCGTGGACCAGACGGGCTCTACGTCCACCAGCCGGTCCCCCACGCCCGTGCCGGCGCCGCCCACCGGCAAGATCAACGTCCTCTGCCCGGCGGGGAAGCTCACCCGGCCGTTCGACATCTCCGTGGTGTCGGCCGCCGAGGTGCTCGAGAACGATCCCATCGGCCTCCCCGGCCTGGTCTACAACGCGCGCTCGTCTTCCGTGTCCGGTCCCAGCGGATCGTTCTCCGGCCCGCTCTGGGATCCCACGGGCATGATGTTCGTCTACACCAGCGACCTCACCTTCGTGGGCGGGCATCCGCGGCTCAACCAGAACGTGCGCCGGGAGCCCCTGATCATGAGAGCCCGGGCGGGCGAGTGCCTGAAGGTGACCCTGCGCAACTTGTTGCCCGAAAAGTACTCCGACGAGCCGGGCTACACCGGCGTCAACATGATCGTCGAGGGCTTCAACCAGAACGACCTCCGCCCGTCCATGGAAGTGAGCCTGCATCCTCAGCTCGTCTTCTACGACGTCCAGCGCAGCGACGGCTCCAACGTGGGCCTGAACCCCAGCCAGTTCGGCCGCCAGACGGCCCTGCCCGGCGAGATCCGTACCTACTACTGGTACGCCGGTGACGTGAAGGGGACGACCGTCACTCCCGTCGAGTTCGGAGCCACGGGCCTGACGTCCGCCGACCCGATCAAGCACAGCAACAAGGGCCTGGTGGGATCGCTCATCATCGAGCCGGCCACGGCGCAGTGGACGCTCGACCTCGACCAGGCCGGCAAGACCACGCAGGCTTCCGCCGTCGTCAGCTCGACCAACAACACCTTCAAGGCGTTCCATGAATTCGCTCTGGTGTTCCAGGACGACGTCAACCTGCGCTATAGCGACGGCACCGCCGTCCAGGACCTGCAGATCGTCGGTCCGGACGCGGAGAGCTCGGGCCAGCAGGCGGTCAACTACCGTGTCGAGCCGCTCTGGTATCGCGGCGGCTGGACGCCGGACACGCCGGTGACCGGCAACGGCTCGGGCTTCCGGACCCGCCAGTTCACGGCGTTCGACCAGATCCTCCACAACTCGTGGGTGGGTGGAGATCCCGAGACTCCGGTCTTCGAAGCCCACGCGGGTGAGAAGCTCCGGATGCGGGTCGTCTATCCGTCGGGTCACACCCAGGGGCACGTCTTCGAGCTGTACGGCCACCCCTGGCTGGAGCTCCCGTACGTGTCGAATTCCACCCAGATCGGCAACAACACGACCTCCGAATGGATGGGCTCCCGCAGCGGCGGCATGGGTCCGGGCGAGCACTTCGACGCCCTGATCATGAACGCCGCCGGCGGCTCGTCCGGGGTCACGGGAGACTACTTCTACCGGTCCTACCCGGGTGCTCGTCTCGACGCCGGCATGTGGGGCCTGCTCCGCGTCCTGCCGTAAGACCTTCCTGCTGTTCGCTCCTTCCGTTCCTTTCGAGCGGCCGGGTTTCCCGGCCGCTCTTTTGTTTTCACGGCCTGGTACTTTTCTAGGCCAGCGATCTACAACCTCCGGTTCAAAAAGGTTTAAAACGGCGCAAGGGTGAGGAAGTCCTGAGCCCGGAGTCGTTCCGGCTCCCGCACAGCGGGGGAGCGCCGTCCGGCGGATCCCTTCGCATCAAACCAAGGAGCCAGACCATGAATTACACACGGATTGCTGTTCTATTTCTCACCTTCCTGGTGGCACCGGTGGGCTGCCTTCCGGCCTCGGCGGTCATCCTCCGTGACCACCGCAACGCGTCAAAGCAGGGCGACGTCTGGGAAGACGCAGCCGGCGCCGTGATCGACGTCCAGGTCCGTCTGCAGGCCGGACGCGAGGTGGTGTTCCGGACCAGCGACCTGTCGCCCGGTGCCGTTCCCATCCTCCATCTCCTGGGACCGGACGCCAGCACGGACGGCCCGGCGGATCAGGTGGCGATGGACGACGACGGGGGAGGAGACCTGAACGCACGGCTGGTCTTCACCCCCACCGAGAGCGGTATCTACCGGCTCATCCTGCGCGCGACCAGCGCCTGGGGCCAGGGCACCGGCGCGCTCTGGCAGGACCAGAACCTGATGTTCAGCAATGTCCCCTTCGGCGCCACCCTCCGCAAGTACGAAGGCCTGCGCAACCGGGAGACGTTGACGCTGTTGCCGCTTCCCAACGGCCAGCCGGACTATCCGGGGTTGTACATCCTCGACCACACCGGAGCCATCCTCCGGCGTCACATCACCTACGGTCCCGTCGTCGAAACGTCGTTCGACGAGGACATGGATGACGAAGAGATCTACGTGCTGGCCGCCACCTGGGTGCCCCTCGTCTCTACCGGTCCCTTCCGTGTGGTGCGCAACGACGCTGCCCTCTCCGGCCACGATCCCGACGAGGACGGCCTGGGACGCGAGGTGGCGGCCGTGGCCGGCACGTGCTCGAACGAGCAGGCGATCATCGGCGATTGGGAGTGCAGCCGGTCCGCGGACCTCCGCGATACCGACGGGGACGCGATCTCGGACGCCGACGAGGTGCTTGGCAAGCTCGACGTGGGACCGGCCGAGCCGGTCCAGCTCCTACCCATGTGGGGCGCCGATCCCCGGCACAAGGACGTCTTCGTCGAGCTGGACTTCGGCCAGGAAAAGCCCACCGATCCGGACGCCAGGCTTTCACCCAAGGACGCACGGGACTGGGCGGCGTCCTACGCGGAGACCAACGTCACCTTGACGCCGTTCGACGCCTTGCTGCACGCCCAGCGCCTGAACAATCCCGACATGAAGCCGGGCATCCGTCTGCACCTGGATACCGGTGTGCCGCCCGAGCTGCCGGAGGACGCCACGATCTACGGCAACTGGGGCGGGCATGACTCCGTGTCGCCCGTCTGCGATCCCCAGGGCTGCCACCGGAGTCCGGTGGTGCCGGCGTATGGCAGCCATCTCAAACCAGCACGCAAAGGACTCTTCCACTACGCCATTACCTATCCTGGACAAGGTGGGCAGTGCGGGAGAGGCATCGCCTGCCTTCTGAGCCACACCGACGTCTTCACCACCGCTCACGAATTCGGCCACTCTTTGGGATTGCACCACTACGGACCCGTATCCGACCAGCCGGAAGCCAATTGCAAGGTCAACTACCCGAGCCTGATGAGCTACAGCTACGCTCCCTCGGAGCCCTTGAGCTTCTCCGACGGCTACGGGCGTCCCGCCTTCAACAACGTGGCGC
>CAXTNS010000011.1:0-5089 GCA_964245465.1 uncultured Thermoanaerobaculia bacterium | reverse complement strand
GCCGGAGACCGGCGCCGTACCCGATCCGGCGGCTCCAAGGCAGCGGGCGTTCCTCGCACGCATGCGCGACCGATACCAATACCGGGTGGACCCCGCTGTTGGCAACGTCGATTGGAACCGCGACGGGATCTTTCAGCCGGGAACCGTGCGCGCCTACTCGAACTCCTACCCAGGCAGCCAATGCGAGTTTTCCTCCGCCAATCACATGGAGCTCGCAGGGGCCACGCTGCGCACGCCGGCCATCGCGCGCTTCGCCGGCCAGGTGTTCATCTTCTACATCGACGCCGACAACCGTCTGGAGGTGCTGTTCAGCAACCTCAACCCATTCCATTGCCAACCCGGAGGCACTCCGAGCTGTGGTACCACGCAGTTCACCAACCACCTGATCGATCAGCCCTGGAACCAGGGAATCCGGTCCGTCGCCGTTCATTCGTTCGTCGAGGAGGAGGAGGTGGCGACGCTGCTGGTGCTGTTCACCGACAACCAGGGGCGGCTCTGGGAGACGACCTTGCAGACCCGGGGCTCGCTGCCCCGCTTCGAAGACCCGGCGCAGGTGATCATTCCTCAAACGATTTCCGAGGAGATCTCGGTAACCGGGAGCAACACGCACCTCTGGCTGGCGTACAAGGACCCGTCCGGCACGATCTGGTTGAAAAAGCGGCAGAACGCCCTCTGGGGAGCCGAGCAGCTCGTGGCGCAGAATCCCGTTCAGGCGTTTCCCGCCGTGCCGCAAGGGACCTCGCCGGCGATCTTCGAAGCTCCCGATGGCACCCTCTACGGCATCTTCCCCAGGGTCCCCAACGGACAGCTCAAGATCTGGACTCACAACCCATCCACCGGATTCTGGAACGGCGCCGGCCTGCTGGACAATGCCGACCCCTCCCTCGGCAAGCCGACCATGGCCTGGCGGCCGATGCCCGCGGGCTCCGCTTTCCCGGGCCGCCTCTATCTCTACTGGACGCCGCGCAAATCAGACGGCAGCCCCGGGCCGCTGACGGAGAACTGGCTGGCGTGGTGGTACGGCTCCGTCAACATGAGCTTCTCCATGATGCACAGCAACCAGTGGTATGCCGCTCATGGCGTGGCGGCGCTCTCCGATCCCTTGTTCGACGACAACGTGCGTCTCGTGGTGGCCATGGCGAAACCGAGCGGTCTTCCGGAGGGCGCCCTCGATTTGCGTCCCAAGGCGGATGGCATCGTCGATCTCGTCCAACAGGACCGCGACGACTGGGAGACCCTGGGCGCCGTCCTCTGCCAGGTCCTCGCTGGAGAGCAAGGGGCGGACGCTCTGGAGTGCCCGCCGCTGCCCTGAAGAATCGCGGGCAGGACCCCGTCAGCGTAGTGATCAAGGAGATCTCGACCCCGAGCAAGGAGATGTGGGCGGTCCGATGGCACGCCTGAAGGCACCCGCCGGATTACCGATCTCTGTCCAGGGCCTTGCAACTCGGATCCCAATTGGGTCAAGGTCTATGGCCAGCGCGCCGTGTTCCTGGCCAACGATGGCGTCTCCGGCGTCGCCGTTTATGAAGTCAACGGCTGGCTGGTGCTGCGGCGCAATACGCACGGCACCTATTGGGGGACTTTCTCCCAATCAGGTGCCAGCCGAGTCGTAGAAGTGCTCGACCAGCTCGTAACAGAGGGAGATCTCGCCGGTCTCGGGATCGTAGAAGGCGTTCACCTCGCCGCACTCCCGCAACACCACGGGCACATTGGTGGGAAGGGCGAGCTCCCCGTTCAGCTCCTTGACCGTGTCCTCCAGGAGCTGGGTCTCCTTGAAGACCGCCTCCAGCTCCAGGTAGTCCTCGTTCTTGGTCTCACGGTATTGCAGAACGAAGTCCCCGGTGTCGCGGACCCCGCCGAAAGCGTTCCGCTTGAAGCTCGCCGGCACGTTGGCGTGCGTCTGGGAAGCATCGGCGGGAGGCGCCTCGGTCCCGGCCCGCGCGGGCTTCTCCTCGGGGACCGGACCGCACGCTCCGACAGCCAGCAGGGCCAGAATGGGCGCGAAGCGGCGCGCGAATCCATAACGCATGAGCGTTTCTCCTCGACATCGAGCTGGCGGGCTGAGGGCAGAGTGTAGTCTGCCGCCCCCACGAAAGCCGAACTGGATTCGGCAGGCCGCCGGCGTTCTGAGGGCAGCGTTTGCCCTCGTGAGGGCAATTGTTGCCCTCCTGGGGACGATCGCGTCCCTCCTGGGGGTAGTGGGGTATTTGTGTGTGGCTGCCCCTGGCAGGAGGGAGGCGTAAGCCCATGAGCGCCTCCCAGGTACGCCCATGCGCGGCGGTCGATAAGGTGGCGGGGCGATCCGCGCTCCGGATAGGCTCGCCGCTATGGCCTCCCTTGATTGGGACAAATGCGCGGGCTTCGCTCTTACGATGTTTTCGGTGGCCGTTGGGGCTTTTATCGGAGCGTGGAAAGTCCTGCCACCTGGGGGCCGGATGAATTGGCCGAGCGCGGTCCTTCTGGCTGTCAGCACGGCTTTCCTCGGTGCCGCATTGGTACTGGCATGGCTTGCGGCGGTCCGACACCCGCGCCAGCTTGCGCGGAAGGCGGCGAGAGAAAAAACGCGGGCCGCTGCCGAGAAGGCCGCCGCGCTGGCCGAAGATCAAGCCCGGCTTGAGGAAAGGCGCGCCAAGTGGCGAGAGCCATGCCGAGCATGGGATGAGTTCTCTTATGAGGCTCATCTGCTCGTGACCACCTTGGATAGCTACCGCCATGACGGCAGCCCCAGTAACTGGGACCGGATCATGGCTCTCAAGCTACATCTCGCCCTGGTTTTCGTCGAGGCGGTGATCCCGTCACATAGAGAGCAGGCTAAAGAATTCCTCAAACCATTTCAGGAAGCTCGGGAACTAAGCTTGCTGGGTTTCCCCTTGGCGCCGTTGAGGAACTGGCTATTTGATGTTGACCGCTATTACAGAGATAAGGCTAGCTAGCTAAAAACTTTCGGTGCCCGACCCCGCCGCCTTCAGAAGGTCCGTCAGCGACCACGGTTTCCGGGCGATCCCCGCCGCCATCGCGGGCGTCATGCGGACGCTCTTGTGCATCCGGACGAAGTTGTAATAAGCGAAGTACAGCGCCAGCGCCGCCCGGAGGTTTTCTTTCTTCCGGCTGAAGCCGTTGGATAGGCGAGTGAACCGGCGCAGGTGGCCGCGCAGCGTCCAGTTTCCGCGCTCGACATGGGACGTACAGATCCGGTCTTCATCTGGCGTGCCTGAGATAGTGATTTTCTCCTGTCCTATCAGGCGCGGCGGTCCATACCGCCGCGCCTCTTCCCCGCTTTCGTTGCCGAAGTCTTTCACTACCTGCGCGTAGTCAACCCGTCCACCAAACGCGAATTCCACCGCGTTTGGGTAGCCATTGAATCCGTCTGTGCTCAACTGGAAGTTTCCCTCCGTGGCCGTGCTCAGCTTCTGTATGAAGTCGTGCGCATCCCACGTGTTCCGCCGCCCCAAGTGCCACGCCAAAACCAGCTTGGAGTGCCGCTCGATGCCGATGTAACAGTAGGCGTCCCCCGCGTCGGGATCGGAGATCTTCTTCCGCTCCCGCGTCCCCTGCTTGCATCGGATGTAGGTCCACAGTTCATCCGCCTGCACATCTTGGACGGGGACCGCCTTGACCGTCTCGGCCAGCATCCGCTCGCATCCCGCGCCGACCTGTACCAGAAGCCGGAGAATGGTCTTCTTCTCCGTGCCGGTGACGCGCTCGATGGCGCGCACGCTGGAGCCTTCACAGAGCAGATTGAGGCACAGCAGCGCCCGGTCCAGAGGGAGGCGCATCTCTCCCAGGGGCCGCTCCGGCCTCTCGGAGAACGTCTTGCGGCACGTGCGGCACTGGTACCGCTGGTGTCCCTCGCGGGTCTTCCCGCACTTCTTGCAGCTCTCGGTCTGGCAGGCTTCGCACAGCATGGGCGGGCTCCTGTCCCGCTCAGCTCGGAAGCCGTATAATGGGGTTGTGCGGCCCGTACGGCTTCGGCTGGCGGATCGTGGCCCCGGCGGTCGTTACCAGCGACTACCGGGGCCGTTTACTTTTACGCTTCCGACATGCCAGCATCATACCATAACTAGGTTAAAAATCAATAGGTTACGGCGATTTTCTCGCTTATAAGAGGCGGCGCGGGAGGCTCAAAAACAGGAGCCCCGTCTGGAAGCGGTAGAGCGGACGGGGAGCGTTGAAGTTGCGCATGGTGCACCTCCGGGGGTATTGACCCGGAAGCGCCACGGCTCTAGGATGGTCTTGCTAGGGAGCCAGTCCTAGAGCCATGTGCTTCCGGATCGGTTTCTAGAGAGCCCCGCTTCGGCGGGGTTTTCGCTTTCTAATCCTCCCTTCCTCAGCGCCCGCCACGAGCTAAGTGCAAGCATCGCCTTAACTTACCGGCGTTGTCAATACCTGCAACCACCACTGCAAGAGGGAGCCCGGCAGAGCGACAAATTCATCCCTTTTGGACATTTCTGCACTTTCGGCCTTTTTGGTCACTTCCGCTCTGCTGCATCTTTTAAGGGCGCGAGGGCCGGTCCCGAGAAGGACCGGCCCCGGTCCTAGACGTCTTCCCGCTGGAACCGCTGGAGGAGCGGAGCGGGATCTTCGGCGGGCTCTCTTCCGCCCCACCGCACCCAAACCCGCGCCAACTCAGATGCCAGCGCCTTGCAGTGGGCGGCGGTACGGAACGTCGCCAATAGGCGCCGGTCAGGCAAGTAGACCAGCGTGTAGTAGTGCGTCGAGCCGTGGGGGATCGGCCCGGCGGGCGTGCCATGGAACAAGCCGAAGGGGCGGGCCATCCAGCCCCGGACCTCCGGCTCGCGACCGTCCTCCAGGCGGACGCGGAACCGTCCCTTGCCCCATGCCAGAGGGAGGGGCTTCCCGGCCCGCTGGAGGGCGTCCAGGTGGCGGTCTACGGCTTCCGCAAGCCAGGAGCCTACGGAGGCGTGGCCGTAAGCTTCCGCCGCCTGCTTCCACCGGGCAGACTGCCGCTCCGTGGCGCGCACCGTGAAGCTCGCCGTCTTCACCGGTACTCCTCCTGCACTTCGTCGAGGTACGCATGCAGGGCTTCCAGCGCCTTCCGGAGATCTCCCTTCGGGTCCCGGATGGCTCC
>CAXTNS010000010.1:26994-27450 GCA_964245465.1 uncultured Thermoanaerobaculia bacterium | reverse complement strand
CAGCCATGCCGGCCCCACCGCCCAACGCGGCCAGGAACAGGCTCTCCGTGAACAGTTGCCGGATCAGCCGGCCGCGGCCGGCGCCCAGCGCGGCACGCAACGCGAGCTCGGCGCGCCGGTGGGCACCGCGCGCGAGGAGCAGGTTGGTCACGTTCACGCACGCAATCACGAGGACCAGGGCCACGGCACCCAGGACGGCGAGAAGCGCCGGCCTGACGCCGCGGGTGACGTCTTCCTTAAGCGAAGTGACGGCGAAATTGACGTCGCGGCCATACGTCTCCGGACGCTGCTCCTTCAGAACGGCGTGCCCCACCCGATCGACCTCACGCGCTGCCTGATCGACGCCGACTCCCGGCCGGAGCCGCCCCACCGTACGCAGGTGATGTCCCCAGGCCCGACCCAGCGACAGGTCGTATTGCAGCGGCGCCCACAGCTCGGCCGACGGAGCCAGGACGT
>CAXTNS010000010.1:10612-26984 GCA_964245465.1 uncultured Thermoanaerobaculia bacterium | reverse complement strand
CTCAAAGACCTTCGGCCTCCCGCCGATGATCAGCTAATCGTTGTGGTCGAGGGTGACTTGGCGCCCTAGGACCGTGGGGTCCCCGCCGAAGCGCCGCCGCCAGAGCCCGTGGCTGAGCACGGCCACGTTCGGGCTGTTGAGCCGGTCGTCGGAGGCCTGAAAGCCTCTTCCCAGGACTGGCGACACGCCCAGCACATGGAAGTAGCTCGCGCTGACGCGCTGCCCCTCGAACCGTTCCGGCTGGTCCCGTCCAGTCATCGTCGGCTGCCAGGGCTTGAACACGGCGAGCGCGTCGAACGAGCGGGTCCGCTCCGCCAGCCCGCGGTACCTGCCGAACGTCCCGTCGTTGCGCGACCCGTCGCTGTTCATCTCCCAGATCAGCGCGATCCGGCCGGCGTCCGGGTAAGGCAGCGGCTCGAACAGAATCGGATTCACCGCGCTGAAGATCGCCGTCACGGCGCCGACGCCGAGCGCCACCGTCAGCACCGTGACGATCGTGAAGCCCGGCTCGGCGCGCAGCCGGCGGCCGGCGTACCGCAGATCTGAGAGCAGCGTTTCGATCCCGTTCTCCCATCCATATCCGCGCACCTGTTCCCGGACGCTCAAAGCATTGCCGAGCTCCAGGCGCGCGGTCCGCAGCGCTTCTTCCTGCGAGAGCCCGTTCGCAACGTGAGCCGCGATGGCCTGATCGAGATAGTGCTGGACCTCGTCGTCGATGTCCTGATCGGTGGCGGACCGATCGGTCAGCGCGCGCAGGCCTCGCGTGAGCTGGCGCCAGAGCGACATGCGGCTAGCCCTCGGCCTTCAAAAGCCGGGCGACGGCCCCGGCGCGGCGGGTCCACTCCGCGGTCTCGATCTCGAGCTGTTTTCGACCGGCGCGAGTGAGCGTATAGAACTTCGCGCGGCGCGAGCTCTCCGTCTGGCGCCACTCGGCGTCGAGCCATCCGGCCCGCTCCAACCGCTGCAGGGCCGTGAGGAGAGACCCGGGATTGATCTTGAACACTCCGCGCGAGATCTGTTCAATCCGGCGGGCGATGCCGAAGCCGTGCATGGGCTCAAGACTGAGAGTCTTGAGGATGAGCATGTCGAGCGTACCCTGGATGACGTCGGTGTTGGGTTCGTCCATGTGGACGAACGGTAGCACCCTTCCTCTTGATCGTCAAGATGTGTCCATCAAGATGTGACTGTCAAGTGGAGAGAGAAGTCCCGTTACCGCGAAGGCGGCGCAGACCGTCCGGAAGCGCGGTCGTACGGAACGTACCCTTCCCATTCCAAAGGCGTGTACGTGTCGGCGAGGGTGACGGCGAGGAGGTAGTGGAAAATCCCCTCGGCGTTGTCGCTGTTGCTCATCAGGAGCACCCCCATGCGCTTCTCGGGGAACACGATCGAGTAGTGCTGGAAGCCGTCGCCGTGCCCCTCCTTGAACGCTCCCCAGCCGAACGGAGTGCGCAGGAGGCCCCAGCCCAGGCCATAGCTCAGCTCGATCGGGTCGTTCGCGGTCGTTTCCTGGGAGGCCCCCGGACCGAACTGATTCCTGAATCGGATGCGCACCTGCGGCTTGAACATCTCCTTCCAGGACGCCGGGTGGAGCCCGTCGCCACGCAGGACCGCCGCCATGAACCGCGCATAGTCTTCGGTCGTCGTCTCCAGGGTGCTCGGCGCCCGGGCGGCGTTGTCCTTGTCCTTGGGATAGACGGTCCCGTCCGCTTTGTGACCGACCGCGTAATCCCTCTCGAAGCGCTCTTGCCAGGTGTAGCTCGACGTCTCCATGCCATACGGCTCGAAGATGTTCTCCCGCATCAGTTGCTCGAGCGGCTTGCCCGTGAGCTTCTCGAGGACGATCTGGAGGAACGTCATCCCCTCGCCCGAGTAGCTGAAGCGCTCCCCCGGCTCGAAATGGATGCGCAGCTTCTCATCCGGCTCGAACCAACGCCAGTTGGGCATGCCTGTGGTATGGCTGAGGCTCATGCGGGCCGTGATCTTCCGGTAGCGGGGCTCGTCGCGCAGAGCGCTGAGGTCCTCATGCCACGACTTGCCCTGGTTCGCCCAGAGAGGCTCCTTCAGATACTCCTGGAGCGGCGTATCCAGATCGATAACGCCCTGCTCGACGAGCTTCATCACCAGAACGCTGAAGACCGCCTTGCTGAGTGAAGCCCCATAGAGCTCCGTGTCCGTCCGGAGCGGCTGGCCCGCGGGAAGGTTGGCGGACCCGAACGCCCGCAAGTAGACGGGATTGGCGTCATTGAAGACGGTGACGGTCAGCCCCTGCACGTTGGCCGCCTTGGTGAGCTCCTCGATCCGTGTGGTCAAGGTGGCGGAATCGATGGTCGTGCCGTCCAGGCGGGCGATCTGCGGGGTCGCCGGCTTCGGTGCCGTGGTTGAACAGGCGCTGAGGAGCACCAGTACCACTGCGTAAAATATCTGGCCTGCCCTCCGCACTTCTGATCTCATGGATGGCTCCAATCTCGTGGGTCCTGTACAGCCACTACAAATTGTAAAGGAAGAAACCATGCCACGATTCCAGCATGGCTATATCAGTGTTGCGCTGATTCTTAAGCAAGTGTAGGATCGAGCCCTCACCAGAAAAGGAGGTGCGCGGTGCAGATTCCACCTTATGGCGTTGCGATCCAGGAAGCGGTGGCATCCGGGGATCTCGCCAGGATGAAGGAAGCCGCTCAGCAGGCGGAGCAGTACGTGAGGGAGTGGGGGGACGTTTCCTCGGCCCTGGAGATCCTCAAGCTCGAGATCTCAAAGCTGGAGAAGAAGCCGTACAGCCGCGCTTGATCCGGGCCAGGCGATGCCGCATTGGCCCAATCCATGAGAAGGAGAGAACATGGCGCAGGATGAGGGTCCGGTCATCATTCCTCTTTACGGAGTCACAATTCACCAAGCCGTGTGCTCGGGCGACCTCGCGAGGATGAGAGAGGTCGCACGGCAGGCCGAGGAGCATCTGCAACAGGCCGGCAACGTGTCCGCCGCCTTGGAGGCGCTCAAGGTGGAGATCGCCCGGGCGGAGAGGGAGACCCACGGCTGATCTGGAAAAACTTTCATGGCTAGGCCCGTCCGTCCCGCACGTTTCCGCTCCGACGACGACTTCCGGAGGCATGTCCCCGTCCATGTCGTCTGGGAGATCACTCTCGCTTGCAATCTCAAGTGCCAGCACTGCGGGTCTCGCGCGGGCCGGCCCCGTCCCAACGAGCTGAGCACCGAAGAGTGCCTCGAAGTCGTCCGGCAGCTCGCCCGCCTCGGCACCCGGGAGATCAGCCTGATCGGCGGCGAGGCCTACTTGCGGCGAGACTGGACGGAGATCGTCCGCGCCATCCGGGGCCACGGCATGTACTGCGCGATGCAGACGGGGGCCCGCAACCTCACGGCGGAACGCATCGAGGAGGCGGTCGAGGCCGGCTTGCAGGGGATCGGCGTATCCATCGATGGCCTTCCCGAGCTGCATGACGAGCTACGCGGCGTCCCCGGGTCCTATGAAATGGCGATCCAGGCCCTCAAGCTTGCCAAAGCGGCAGGCTTGAAGATCAGCGTCAACACCCAGATCGGCGCCCGCTCGATGGAGCAGTTGCCGGCGATCATGGACCGCATCATCGAGGCCGGCGCGACCCACTGGCAGCTCCAGCTCACGGTGGCCATGGGGAACGCGGTCGACAACGACGCGCTCCTGCTCCAGCCGTACCAGGTCCTCGACCTCATGCCGCTCCTCGCGCGGCTCCACCATGAGGGGGGCCGGCGCGGCCTGCTGATGGTAATGGGCAACAACATCGGCTACTTCGGTCCGTACGAGCACCTCTGGCGCAGCCTGTCGCAGGACTATTCGCACTGGACCGGCTGTAGCGCCGGACAGACGGTGATCGGGCTGGAGTCCGACGGAACGGTGAAGGGCTGTCCATCCCTGGCCACCGTGGGCTACGCCGGGGGTAACATCCGCGACCTGTCGCTGGAGGACATCTGGAACACCAGCGAGGCCCTCCACTTCGGACGCCTGCGGTCGGTGGAGGATCTCTGGGGATTCTGCCGCACCTGCTATTACGCGGATGTCTGCCGCGGCGGCTGCACCTGGACGGCCGATTCGCTGTTCGGCCGTCCAGGCAACAATCCCTATTGTCACCACCGCACTCTCGAGCTCGAAAAGAAGGGGCTGCGCGAGAGGGTGATCAAGCGGCGAGAGGCTCCCCAGAAGTCGTTCGCCACCGGCGAGTTCGAGCTGATCCTGGAAGCGATTCCCGGCCGGGAGGCCAAGACCGACCTGTTCGCGGAAGCCGCTCCGTCACCCGGGCCGGAGGCTCTGGTGAATATTGGGGTGAATATTGAAAAGAAGAGGAGCCACGACGAAGGGCGCGTGCCGCCAAGCCTCGACCTCTGCCACGCCTGCAAACGCTTCGTCTGGCCCGGAGAGCAGGCCTGTCCCCACTGTGGCGCCGATGTGGCGAAAGCCGCCGAGATTCATGACGAGGAAGTGCGCCGCCGCCGGGCGCTGATCGCCGAGGTGGAAGAGCTGATCCGGCAGGCCAAGGAAAGCCGCGCGGCGGGGCAGGCTGATCAAGCAGCGGTCTGACCCAAAATCCGCAATTCCTTCTCGGGTGCTGCTCCTCATGAGCCGGCATCAGAGTGGTCATGTCAATGAACTGAGACGGAAGCTCGCCCGGGCGGACAAAGACCTTCAAGCAGCTTCGGATTCGTCGGGCTGCTTGATCAGCGATTCCGCAGGGATTCCAAGCTCCTTGTGCAGCTTCCAGATCATCTTGAGGGTGAGGGGCCGTTTGTGGTTGAGGACTTCGTACACGCGGTTCGAGCGTCCTACCAGCGGCTCAAGATCCTTTACCGTCAATCCGCGCTGGTCCATCGCAAATTTGATGGCCTCCACCGGATCGGGCAGGTCCAGGGGAAAGTGCTTGCGCTCATAAGCTTCGACTAGCGTAACCAGCACATCAAGCTTCTCGCCCTCCGGAGTGCCAGGCTCGGCGGTCATCAGCGACTCGACCTCCCGGAGGGTCGCTCGATAGTCTTCTTCGGTCTTGATCGGCTTGATGTCCATTCCAACCTCCTCAGATCGTTTGGGCATCGATCTTGTCGTACTGGGCATGGGTCCCAATGAAGCGGATATACACCACCCGGTAGGCGTAGTTGATCCAGACCACAAGCCGGTACTTGTTTCCTGCAATGTTGAACACGACTCGGCCATCCCTGAGGATGCTCGCGTGGCCAAGGTCGGCTTTCACCTCGGCCGGTGATGCCCAATCCGCCTGCACAGCGTGCCGGTACCAGGCCAAGACAGGCTCCTTCGCATCCGCGACATCCGGGTTCTCCTCCCAGGACGCTTTGAGCGTGGAAAGAGCGATGACGCGCATCGGCTAGACTATAGTCCCAAATTGGGACTTCCGCAACAGTGACGAGCAGCCCATCACTGGGGAGAGACCGACGGGACCGTCTTCGGGTCGTACGGAACGTACCCGTGCCACTCCAAGGGCGTACGGGTCGGCCAGGGTCACGGCAAAGAGATGGCCGAAGATGCTTTCGGCGTTGTCGCTGTTGCTCATCAGGAGCCCCCCCACCCGCTTCTCGGGGAACACGACCGAGTGGTGCTGAAAGCCGTCGCCGTGCTCCTCTTGAACGCTCCCCAGACGAACGGAGTGCGCTGGAGACCCCAGCCCAACCATAGCTCAGCTCGATCGGGTCGTTCGCGGCCGTTCCCTCGGAGGTTTGCGGAAAAGATCCTTGTCTTAGAGACAAAGTGCTAAGAGTCCTCTTACTCCCGGCGTCGGTTCCCGTTGTCCATGTCCGACATAATGAGCCACCGCCCATCCGCCCCCTTCTTCAGGGCCAGCGTGAACTTCCCGATGTCCGGCTTCCCGGCCGTGTCGGTGTACCCGCCAATGATGTAGCCCACCCCGCCCTCGGCCGCGTAGGCGAGAGCGCGCAGCGACAGTGGCCCGCCTTGGCCGGTGTAGCTCTTCTGGATCGCCGCCCGGCCGCGCACCGGTGTCCTCCCGTTCGGCAGGACGAAGCCGTCTTCGGCGAACAGCCCGGCCAGAGCAGCGGCGTCCTTCTTCGACCACGCCGCCTCGTAATCCGTCAGCACCCTCGCCAGCTCGGGAGGCAGAGTCACGGACGGCTCGGCGGGCGGCGTCTCCTGCTGCCCAAACGCAGAGGAGGCCACCAGCAGGGTGAGGATGAGGAGCGTTCCGACTGTCTTCCGCATGGTTCCTGGTCTCCTGAGAGTTGACTGTCTGAGTTTAACGCCTCCTCTGACCGCTATCCCACACCTGTCTGTTTTCAGACACCCCGGCGGACCGTCCTCGCCACCGGGTTTTCCTCCTGCAATTGTTGATGCGTCAGCGATTTACCGGTCAGAACCAGGCTTCTCCACCGCCATGGCACGCGCCATGAGATAGGGGATTGCGGAGGAGAGGACGATGTCACAGCGCAGCGTAGAGCAGGTGATCGGCAGGCTGGCGACCGACGAAGGGTTTCGCCAGCGATTCCAGACGGACCGCGAGGCAGCTCTCGTGGAGGCGATCGCCAACGGAATTCAGCTCACGCCCATCGAGCAACGCGCGATCCTCGATCTCGACGTCACCGCGTGCGAGCGGTTCGCCGGTTGTCTCGACCCGCGCATTCAAAAAATCAATCTGCGGAGGAAAGTCTCGTGAAAATGATGAAGATCCGTCTATTCGCCGCCAGTCTCGCGGTCTTCGCTGCCTGCCGGCAGGAGGCTCCACCCGCTTTCGAACGGCCGCCGGCTCCCGTGTCCGTCGTCGAGGCGGTGTCGCGGGACGTGCCGGTCTATCTCGACGAGGTGGGCAAGGTGGCGGCTCGCGAGGTGGTTTCCGTTCAGCCCCAGGTGTCCGGGAGCATCACGGAGATCCATTTCACCGACGGCGCTCATCTGCGGAAGGGCGCTCCCCTGTTCACCATCGATCCGCGGCCGTATCGGGCTCAGCTCGCGGCGGCCCAGGCCAACTTCGCGGAGGCCAAAGCCGCTCTGGATCTGGCCAGGATTGAGCTCGAGCGTGCCACGACGCTGATCCAGACGAAGGCCATCTCTCAGCAGGAATACGACACGCGGAAGAACGCCGTGGACGTGGCCGCGGCACGGATCGAGCAGAACGAAGCGGCCGTGCAGACGGCCCGGCTCAATCTCGATTATTGCTTCATCCGCTCGCCCATCGACGGCCGGGCCGGGGAGCGGCTCGTGGACCGCGGCAACGTGGTGGCCCCGAGCTCGGGATCGATGAATACCGGATCACTGCTGGTGATCCAGCGCCTGGACCCGGTCTACGCGGATTTCACGGTCACGGAGCACGACCTCACGGCGGTACAGCGGAACCTGGCGGGTGGAAATCTGAAGGTGGAGGTGCGTCTTCCCGATGAGCCCGAGGAGCCGCGGACGGGCACGCTCACGTTCGTGGACAACGCCGTGCAGGACGGCACGGGCACGGTGAAGCTGCGCGCCACGATTCCCAACGACGATCACCGCTTCTGGCCGGGCCGGTTCGTGAAGATCCGCCTCGTGCTGGACACGCTCGAAAAGGCCGTGCTGGTGCCGGCGTCCGTGCCGCAGACCTCCGCCCAGGGGCCGTTCGTGTACGTGGTGAAAGCGGACTCGACGGCCGAGCAGCGGAAGGTGACGCCGGGACAGCGGCAGGGGGATCTGGTGGTCATCAGCCAGGGTCTTCAGCCCGGCGAGCGCGTGGTGGTCAACGGCCAGCTTGGGGTGACACCCGGCGGCAAGGTGCGGGTGGAGGGTGACACGGCCGTCTCCACCGCACCGATCAAGAAGACGGAGGGCGAGTCGTGAATCTTTCTGAACCTTTCATCCGGCGGCCCGTCATGACGGCGGTGCTGACGGTTTCCGTGATTCTCTTCGGTGTGCTGGCCTATCTGCGGCTGCCGGTCAACGACCTGCCGGCGGTGGACTACCCCGTCATCGAGGTGCAGGCGAGCTATCCGGGCGCGAGCCCCGAGACGATGGCGGCCAACATCGCCACGCCGCTCGAACGGCAGTTCATGCAGATCAACGGCCTGGAGGTGGTGACGTCCAAGAGCACTCAGGGGCATACGAGCATGACGCTCCAGTTCGATCTGGACAAGAGCGTGGACGCGGCCGCCACGGACGTGCAGACGGCGATCTCGCAGGCCACGGGCAGCCTGCCCGTGGACCTGCCGTCGCCGCCGACGTTCTCGAAAACCAATCCCAACGATCAACCGATCATGTACATCGCGCTCACCAGCGACTCGGTGACGCCGGGCCAGCTCTACGACTACGGCAGCACGCAGGTGGGCCAGCGGATCAGCATCCTGCCGGGCGTCTCGCGGGTCAACGTGTTCGGCACCAAGTCGGCCATCCGCATCAAGGCCGATCCGTCCAAGATGTGGGCGCGCGGCATCTCGGTGGACGACCTGTCCGCCGCGGTGCGGAGCGGCACCAGCTACACGGGCGCGGGCCAGCTCGACGGCACGGCGGGCACGGCGCTGCTGCGTCCCAAGGGCCAGCTCGAAAGCGCCGAGGATTACAAAAACCTGATCGTTGCCACCAAGGACGGCTCGCCGGTGTACCTGCGCGACGTGGCAGAGATACGAGACACGGTGCAGGACGAGCGGATCAACATGCGGTTCTGGGTGCGGGGCTATCCCGTGCCTTCGGCCACGGTGGTGGTGGCCGTCAACCGGCAGGCCGGCGCCAATGCCGTGGAAGTCGCGAAGAGCATCCGCGGAGCCCTGCCGTTGATCAGCGCGGAGCTGCCGGGGTCGGTACGGGTCACGCCCATTTACGACCGGTCGCAGACGATCGTTCATTCCGTGGCGGATGTGCAGGTGACGCTGCTGATCGCTTTCGCCCTGGTGGTGATGGTGATCTTCGTGTTCCTGGGCCGGGCCACGGATACGCTGATCCCGGCCGTGGCGCTGCCCCTGTCGCTCCTGATCACGTTCGTGGCCATGCGGCTGCTCCATTACAGCCTGGACAACCTCTCGCTGATGGCGCTCACGCTGGCGATCGGCTTTCTGGTGGACGATGCGATCGTGTTCCTGGAGAACACGGTGCGCCGGATGGAGCATGGCGAACGGGCAATGGAGGCGAGCCTCAACAGCGCCAGGGAGATCAGCTTCACCATCCTCTCGATGACCATCTCGCTGGCGGCGGTGTTCCTCCCGCTGGTCTTCATGACCGGGCTGGTGGGCCGCATCTTCCGCGAGTTCGCGGTCACCATCGTGATCGCCATCTTCGCCTCGGGCCTGGTGTCGCTCACGCTCACGCCGCTGATGACCGCGCGGCTGCTCAAGGAACGGGGCCCGGGGTCCAAACAGACGTGGATGGAAAGGGTTTTCGGCAGCGCGGAGAAGCGGGTGCTCGCCGTCTATGGCAGGTCGCTCTCGTGGTTCCTCCGGCACCGCTGGGTCTCGGCATTGATCTGGGTAGTCTGCCTGGCCGGCACGGTGTGGCTGTTCATGGCCGTTCCCAAGGCCTTCCTGCCGCCGGGGGACAGCAGCGTGGTCTTCGGCGTGTTCATGGGCCGCGAGGGCTCGTCGCCGGAGCAGATGCGGGACCTTCAAAACAAAGTGGACGAGACGCTCCACCAGGACCCGAACGTCCTTATGGATTTCACGATGACGGGCAACGGCCAGTTCCTGCCGTCGAACCAGGGCATCACGTTCACGTTCCTCAAGCCGGCCGATCAGCGCAAGCCCATCCAGGAGGCCGCGGCCGAATTGATGGGGAAAATCGGCAGCATTCCCGGCGTGTTCGCGTTCCTGCGTCCGTTCCCGGTCCTGGAGATCAGCACGGGCGCGGTCAACACCAACCAGGGGCAGTACGCCTTCTCAGTGTCGGGCGTGAATTCCGATCAGGTCTATGAAACCGCCGCGAAGCTGATGGGCAAGCTGCAAGGGTACCCGGGGTTCCTCAGCCTGTCGTGGGATTACTTCAACAACACGCCCAACCTCGACATCGACCTCCGGCGCGACCAGGCCAGGATCCATGGTGTGTCGGAGGCTCGCATCCTGGAGCTCCTGCGCAACGCGTATTCTCAAAACTACCTCTACCTGATCAAGAAGCCGGAGGACCAGTACCAGGTCATCCTGGAGGTGGCGGACGCCGCGCGCTCGCAGGCCGAGGACCTCTCGCTGCTCCACATCAAGTCGGACGACGGCAAGAACCTCGTGCCGCTCCGCGAGTTGGTCACCTGGAAACCCTCTCTCGGCCCCCAGGCTGTGAACCACATCAACCAGTTCACGAGCGTGACGCTGTATTTCAACCTGGTGCCCGGCTGGGCCATCGGCGACGCCACGGACTTTATCAACAAGGCGGCGGAAGAGGTCGTGCCGCCCACCGTGCGCGCGAGTCTCCAGGGAGAAGCTCTGACGTTCCAGCACACGGTGCGCGACCTGACGCTCCTGATGCTGCTGGCCGTGTTCGTGATGTATGTGATCCTGGCCGTGCTCTACGAGAGCTACGTGCACCCGCTGACGGTGCTCTCGACGCTGCCCACGGCCCTGGTGGGCGGTCTCCTGACGCTCTTCGTGTTCGGCGAGCAGGCATCTTTGTACGCCTTCGTGGGCATGTTCATGCTGATGGGGATTGTGAAGAAGAACGGCATCCTGATCGTGGACTTCGCGCGCCAGCGGGTCGAGGCCGGCGAAGCGCCCGAGCAGGCGATCCACGACGCGAGCATGGACCGCTTCCGGCCGATCCTCATGACGACCCTCGCGGCGGTGATCGGCGCGGTGCCGATCGCCCTCGGCTACGGGGCCGACGGAGCCTCGCGGCGGCCGCTCGGCCTCGTCATCGTGGGCGGCCTGACCGTGTCCCAGTTCATCACCCTGTACATCACCCCGGTGATCTATCTGTACCTCGAGCGGTTCCAGGAAAAGGTTCTCAACCGGGCCTCCTTCTTCCGCTCCAAGCCCCAGGCCGAGCCGCAGCTCCTGCCGGCGCCCGCTCCGGCCCTGGAGACGAGGATGTCATGAACCGAAAAAGCCTTGCTTTTCTTTTCCTCCTCTTTGCGGGTTGCACGGTAGGACCCAAATACCGGCGGCCGGCGGTGAATCTTCCCGAGCAGATCCGGGAGCAAACCGGGCCGGCCGAAGCGGCCTCGTTCGCCGATCAGGCGTGGTGGGAGATCTTTGAAGACGACACCCTGGAGGCCCTCATCGGCGAGGCTCTCCGCAACAGTTACGACGTGCGGCTCGCCGCCTGGCGCGTGGAAGAGGCGCGGGCGTTCGCGGGCATCAGCCGTTCGCAATATCTGCCGCAGATCCAGGCCTCGGCGGGAGGGTCGCGCGGCCGGGTTGCTGGAACCACGGAGGGCCTCTACGACGTCAACCTCGGCGTCTCCTGGGAAATCGATCTGTGGGGACGCATCCGGCGCCTGAACGAGGCAGCGCGGGCGGACGTCCTGGCCACCGAGGAGGCGCGGCGGGGCATTCTGCTCTCCCTCGTCTCCGAGGTGGCCACGAGCTACTTCCAGCTCCGCGAGTTGGACCTGGAGTTGGAGATCGCCCGGCGCTCCGCCGGGGCGTTCCAGGAGACGTACGACCTGTTCAACCGGCGCCTGGAAGCGGGCGCCGCCTCGGGCCTGGAAACCGCCAGCGCCGGGGCGACCCTGGCTTCGACGACGGCCACCATCCCGGACTTGGAGCGGCGGATCGTGGCGGAGGAAAACCGGCTGTCGTTCCTCCTGGGACGGAACCCGGGGCCCATTGCGCGTGGAGAGGCGCTGAACGACCACCTCCTGCCGCCGGACATCCCGGCGGGGCTGCCTTCGGACCTCCTCCAGCGGCGGCCCGACCTGCGCGAAGCCGAGCAACAGCTCATCGCGGCCAACGCGGACGTCGGCGTCGCGGTGGCCGATTTCTTCCCCCGGCTCAGCCTGACTGGCGCTCTGGGAGGCCTCGCGCCCGAAGTCGGCGACCTCTTCGGGGATGGCAAGACCTGGTCGATCGGCGGCGGCCTGCTGAGCCCCATCTTTCAGGGACGGCGCCTTCAGGATCAACGCCGCGCGGCGGAGTCCCGGTGGGAGCAGGCGAAGGTACGGTACGAGGCGAGCGTGACGAACGCCTTCGCCGAGGTCTCCACGGCTCTCGTGGCCTACCAGAAGCTCGCGGAGATTGAAGAAGAACGGACGCAGGCGGCAGCCTCCTACCGGCAGGCGGTGCGGCTCTCGAACGACCGCTATATCGCCGGCCTAGCGGATTATCTGGAAGTCCTGCAGTCCCAGCAGCAACAGCTCGCCGCCGAGAACGTGCTGGCCCAGACCCGCTTCGATCGGTTGGCAAGCCTCGTGCAGCTTTACAAGGCGTTGGGTGGCGGGTGGCGGCTTTCTGATCAGGAGTTTGAGAAAAAGGTGGCGGCCTTGCCGTAGCGGCCTCACCCGAACCCGCCGGGTCTACGCCGGTGAGCTGTACAGGTCCCTTGGCAAACCTCATGCAAATCTGTAAAGCTCTTTAGCGGCAGTCTATCCGGACGCCACAGACATTCCTGGGAGAACGACTATGATCCTTCAGAGATGGCCGGCCGCGGCGGCCATCGCCCTGGTCTCCCTTGGGCTGGCCATGCCGGCGCAGGGACAGACCGAGCTCATGGGGCCGCTGCGAATTCGTGACATGACCCCTTTCAGCATTCTACGGCTCGACATGCTCCCTGCCCACGCGGTTCCAGAAGGTTCCCGGAGCTGGGTCGTCGAAGCCGATATCACGCACGTCAATACGTTCGTGATGAGCGGCAACGTACGGACCTATCTGAAGCTCCATGGGGGCGAACGCCGCTCACTGGGGCAAGCCGACATCGACGCCATCCAGGCCTTCGGGGAGGACGCTTATTACGTAGACGGCGAATTTAGCCTGCTGGATCTCACCCTCCACCGCGCTTTCACGGACCGCTCTTCCGTCTATCTGACCCTTCCTGTCTACGACTACACGGGGGGATTTCTCGACAGCACGGTCGAGAGCTTCCACGATGCCTTCGGCCTCGACAATGCCGCACGCGATTCGGTGGCGCGTAACCGCTTCCAGGTGGTGGCGGCGCTCGGGGGACAAAACGTTTCCATCCTCGACTCCCAGGCCGAGAGCGGCCTGGGCGATCCTGTTCTGGGTGTGCGCCATCGCTGGCCGTTGCGGGATCCACGCTGGCAACTGGTCGTGGACGGCGCGGTCAAGCTCGCGTTGCGCGGCGAGCGGCTGTTCCTCTCCACCGGCGCGCACGATTACGGCTTCCAGGCCTCGCTGCAAGGCAGGTTCAACCGCCAGGGGATCTACTTCGGCGCCAGCGCCTTACGGACAACCGGGCGGGTGCTGGGGGTCCCCTTGGAGGGACGCGTGGTTCCAACAGTGACCGCGGCCTACGAGGTAGGAATCACGCGCCACACGAACGCCGTCCTTCAACTCATCACCAGTGAGAGCGCCGTCCGCGATACGTCCATCGAGGAGATCAAAGAGAAAAAATACTTGGCGAGCCTGGGCCTGCGCAGCCGCCGCGGTCCCCTCGTCTATGGTTTCGCAATCATCGAAAACGTGGCCAGCTATCAGAACACGCCGGACGTGGGCCTGTCGCTGACCCTCGCCTGGATCGCGCCGCGGCCCTGATGGCCGTTTTCATACAACGGCCCGATTTCAAGCAGCCCAAACTCTCTACGCCGGCGGGGACGGGGTCGTCTTCAAGAGCGGCGACGGCGGCGCGAGTTGGACGGCTCTCAAGGCTGGCATCGCCGCCTCTTTCGTCAACGCTCTCGTGATCGATTCCACGAACCCCGCCAGGGTCTATGCCGGGACCTATGGCGGAGTGTTCAAGACTACTGACAGCGGCGCGAGCTGGACCACGATCGGCATCAGTAGCAGGACGATCGTCTGAGCGGCGGAGCTGACAGGCTCTATCCACTCGGATAGAGCCTGCCTTTTAAGATATAGTATCCGGCCCTTCCAGAGAATCGGGTTCATCGTCCCAATCCCTTTCCAATCAAAAGCTTGCAGGGCTCGGCAACTCCTCCGGCAGCGCTGGCATCAGCCATGCCCTGTTTGAGACACGAGCTCGCACTCAATACGGAGCTCTAACAACAAGCTGATTCAGAAAGGAGAACGCACATGGCATCGACCAAGTTTGAAGGCGACTTCGGCCCCAGCACTTTCCCAGCCCGGGACACTTTCGGAGTCTGGGGGGATTCAGCAAGAGGATACGGAATAATTGGAACAAGCAAATCCAGCGGTAGAGCTGGAGTTTTCGGAGAAGGTAGCGGCTCCGACTCTGGTGGGCTTCTTGATCCCTGCGCCGGAGTCGAAGGCAGGGCTCCTCGCGGGCAAGGTGTCAGGGGAACTTGCAACGAAGGCATCGGTGTCTTGGGGCAAGGTAAGGACGGCCTCTGGGGCATCGGCAGCGTAACCGGAGTCCGTGGATACGCTTACGGTAGGGGCGGCTTCAACGTAGACTCCGCCCTCGTCGGCCAGGGCTTTGGCGCTGGACTGTATACCGCCAATACAGCCGGGCCCTGGAAATACGAGGTATTCCTTTCTCTCAATGGCTGTGCCGGTCTGTTTTTTGGCCCCATCTCTGGCACCGATTCTTTCAACTCAGCGGGCGCCGGTTTTCTCGTCGATCATCCGCTCGACCCGGCAAACAAGTACCTGAGCCATTCCTCGGTGGAGTCTCCAGAGAGGAAAACTGTTTATGACGGGATCGCCGTGCTCGATGGCAATGGAGAGGCACTGGTCGAGCTCCCCGAGTGGTTCGGTGTCCTCAACCGCGATTTCCGCTATCAACTCACCTGCCTTGGCGGACATGCGCCCGTGTTTGTGGCACAGAAGATCCAGGGTAATCGCTTCCACATCGCTGGCGGCGTCCCAGGCCTCGAGGTCTCCTGGCAGGTGACCGGTGTCCGCCAGGATCCCTGGGCGAATGCCAACCCTCTGACCGTCGAGACAGAAAAACCCGAGAAAGAACGCGGCTCGTTCCTCCACCCCGATTTGTATGGTCAGCCGGAGGAGAAGGGCCTGCAGCGAGCGCTCCTTCCTCAGCCTCCGGAGCTCCCACAACTCAAGGATCTGAGCCAGCAAGAAGAGTGAGCCGTACGACCGGCGGGGGCCTCTTTCAGGGTCACCGCCGGTGCCTCTCTCTTAAATCCCCCGCACGCTCAAGGACACCAGCTCTTCCGCGGATAGCTTCGCGTGGCCCTTGTCGCGGGCCTTACGGATGAAGTCGCCGTCGATACCGTGGGTGTTCATTGAGATGATCTGTTCCGGCGTGAAGTCCGCGGCACCGGCCTCGACGATCCCGCGGAGCCACTCGGGGCTGATGCCGTGGGTGCTGAACTGGGTGATCTGATAAGAGGGCAGGTGCCGGTAGCCGGAGTCGTGGAGACCCTGGACGTAGTCGGGCTCGATGCCGTGAACCTTCAGTTCCACCAGTTGCCAGGTCTGGAGGTTCGGGTAGCCCGCATTCTTCAGGCCGCGCACGTACTCGGGATTGATGTCGTGGACCTTGAGGGCCATGAGCCAGCGCAGCGGATTGTTGCGTTCGGGGTTGACGACGGTACGGGCGAGTTGATGGACCTGCCCGAAGAAGTCGGATTTGGGGGGATGCTGCGCAGAGAAGCCGACGCCCAGAGCCTTCATCTCGCGAACGTAATCCAGAGAAAGATCGTAGACGGCGAGCTCCATGGCGCGGTCGGTCGTGAGACGCTGGCCCAGGACCTTCTCGAATTCCGGATCGGGCTTGAAGCCGCACGTGCCGCGTCCGCGCTTGCCTTCGAAGCTCCCCTGGAAGCGGAAGGTGCCGGCAGCGCGGCGCAGCTCGAAGCGGGTGTTGCGGCCTGGAGAAAAACCGATCAATTGGTTGAGGGGATATTCGTCCACGGAAGTCCACCGTCCCCAGCCGATCTTGCGGTAGGTCATTTCCAGACGGAGCTTGTCGCCCTGAAGCTCGGCCTTCCAGGTGCCCGGACGGCCGGTCTTGGGACTCGGGCGCACGTCGCCGACCCCGGTCTTCCCGGCGCACGCGAGTTGGACGGCGGCGCCGGCGGGCAGGAGAGCCAGCGCGAGGAGACCGGCAGCCCAGGGACGGCGGGAACGCCGGCCCGGAGCCCCCACCAGACGCCGGACGCGATCGGTCAGGGAGCCGCCGGAAGCCGCCAAGGCGAGGCGGGGTGCCGAACGCAGTCCTTCGAGGTCCACCAAGGCACGGGCGTAGGCCAGACGGTCGCCGCAGACGGCCACCGCCAGGTCGTCGCAGCAATTCTCCCGTTCGCGGCGGACCTGGGCCGAGACCCACCAGACGGCCGGGTGATAGAAGAGGAGCGTCTCGACCGCCGTCTGAAGGAGATTGATCAGATAATCGTGCCGCCGGACGTGGGCCAGTTCGTGGGCGAGGATGGCTTCGAGC
>CAXTNS010000010.1:0-10602 GCA_964245465.1 uncultured Thermoanaerobaculia bacterium | reverse complement strand
GGCAAAAGGCCGGTCAAAGTGCTCGCCGGCACGAGGACGACGGGCCGGAGCCATCCCACGACCGTGGGCACGGAGACGGCCGAAGACTCCAGAAAGGCCACGGCGCGGTTGATCCCTAATCGCCGGCAGAGATCCCGCGCCAGAATCGCCATGGCCTCCCCCACCGGCTCTCCGTTGCGCGACAGGCGCCGCGCCCATCGCCAGCCGACCAGGTGATAGAGGGAGAGCAGGGCGACGCCCGCGAGCCCCGCGCTGAAAAGCCACGGAAGGAGCGATCCGCCGAGCGTCGGTGCCGTCCCCACTGCCACATCCCCCCTGGAACCTGTCAGAGCTGCGATGGAAGCCGGCTCTTTCGCCGGGCCAGGGGCAGCCGCAGCCAGGACCGGACCGCCTCCGGTCTCGACGAGCCGGAGAGCGGTGACGGCCGGCAGCGCGGTCATCAGGAAGAGGGCGCCGGTCGCCACGGCGTAGCGGAGCGAGGCCTTGCTCCGTTCGAGGAGGGTCAGGACCCAGCCGGTCAAGATCCCCACCAGCGCTCCCTGCCAGAGAAAATGCACCAGGGCCTGGGCCGTGGCTGGGACGGCGGGACTCGCGGACAGCGCCTCGATTCCGTTCATTTCTCCTCTCCTTCGAGCTGGTCCAGAAGCCGGCGGATCTCCGTCAATTCCTCGGCCGACGCCGGCCGGGAGGCAAGGGCGCGCATCACGAGACGGCTGGCCGAGCCCTCGAACGCGCGATCCAGCAGGTCTCCCACGAGCTGGCTCTGCGTCTGCTCCTCGGGCAGCCGCGCCGTGTAGAGATGAGCCCGCTGGGACTCGTCCCGGGTGACCAGGCCCTTGTCGGTCATGATCTGGAGCTGCTTGAGCGTCGTGGTGTAAGCCGCCGGGAAGCGGCGGGCGAGCTCTTCGTGAACGTCCTTGACCGTGCTCGCGCCGCGGCGCCACAGAACGCGCAGGATCGCCAGCTCGGCATCGGTGGGGCGGGGTGTTTCGGGCATGGAGAGAGGTTATACGAAGGACTTCGTATTTGTCAACGAAGAGTTTCGTAGTTGGGTTTGCCAAGGACGAACCTAGGCGATCCGCCGTCCCCGGAGGATCTCCAGAATCTGGCGGCCGTCCGTGGCGTAGCCTTCCGGCGTCCTTGGCAGGGGAAGCAGGTTCGCCAGGAGCACGAGGGCGGCGCAGAGGAGGTTGGCGCGGACGTAGAGGTCGAAGAGGCGGTTCGGTGCCAGGAAAGGATGGACGGCCAGCAGGGTCCCCAGGGTGAGGAGGTTGGCGAGCGGGCCGGCCACGAGCACGGCCAGGTCGCGGGCACGGGTACGGCGAGGCGGATCGGCGTCGAACCAGACGTGGCCCCCGAGGAGCCAGCGCAGGTCGCGGGTGGCTTCTACGAGGCGCCGTCCTTCCTCCCAACGGATCGTCAGCGGCCCCACGACCACGAGCCTGGGGGTATAGCCCACCCGGCGTACGGCGAGGAAGTGGCCCAGCTCGTGGAGGCTGATGTGGAGGAAACCCACGAACCAGAAGAGGGCCGGTTCCCACAGGTCGATGCCGATCCCAGGGAGGAGGACGAGGACGGAGATTCCCAGGAAGAGCGGGAGAGGGCGCAGGACGCGGGAAAACCAGGAGGCGCTCCTGTGCGGCGGCGGGTGGGACTCAGTGCCTGAGCGATCAGGATCGAGAGCGGCGGAGGTTTTCCCAGCCGCGCGCAGCCGGCGGTCCCTCTCCTCCCGCCAGCGCCGGAGGTCCACTACGTTCGTCTTGGGAGGGCCTTCACCGCCCATGCCGGTCCAGACTCCTTCTCCGGCGTTACCGCTTCGACACGTCTGTCGGAGGCGCCGACAGATATACTACGCTCCCCGGCGCGTTTCAGGATTCCTCTCGACCAAGCCATGACACCCGAAAGAACCGACACCGCCGTCCGCTGCCGCGGGCTGGTGAAGCGCTACGCCGACGTGGTGGCCGTCAACGGCCTGGACCTGGAGGTCCGCCGCGGCGAGTGCTTCGGCCTGCTCGGCCCCAACGGCGCGGGCAAGACCACGACGATCGAAATCCTGGAAGGGCTGACGCCGCCGGACGCCGGAGAGGTCGAGATCCTGGGCTCGCGGTGGGACCGGGACGGCAGGGCGTTGCGCGAACGGATGGGCATCTCGCTCCAGGAGACGCAGCTCAATGAGAAGCTCACCGTGGGCGAGACGGTCCGCCTGTTCCGCTCGTTCTACCAGAAGGGTCGCGCCCCGGAGGAGGTCCTGACCAGGCTCTCGCTCGACGAGAAGCGCGACGCCCGCGTGGGCAAGCTCTCGGGCGGCCAGAAGCAGCGCCTGGCCGTCGCCTGCGCCCTGGTGGGCGATCCGGAGGTGCTGCTCCTCGACGAGCCGACCACGGGGCTCGATCCCCAGAGCCGCCTGGAGCTCTGGCAGCAGGTGATGGACTTCCGGGCCGGCGGCGGCACGGTGCTGCTGACCACCCATTACATGGACGAGGCCGAACGGCTGTGCGACCGCGTCGCCATCGTAGACCGGGGTCAGGTCATCGCGCTCGGCACGCCGGCCGAGCTGATCAGCTCGCTCCAGGCGGCGAACGTGATCGAGTTCTCTTCGGAGCCGGAGATGGACGAGGCGAGCCTGCGCGCCCTGCCCGGGGTGGCCGACCCGCACCGCCGGGGGCCGAACTGGTCGCTCCCCGTGGGCTCCCTCGCCGAGACCGTGCCGGTCCTCCTGGCCCTCGTCGAGCGCTCCGGAGCGCGGCTCCAGAACCTCTCGACGCACCGGGCCACGCTCGAGGACCTGTTCGTCTCCCTGACCGGCCGGGCCTTGCGGGAGGACTGACACGGCATGAGCGAGCAGCAGCGCTACTCCCCTCTCTGGGAGCTCACGACCGCCCGGGCCAAGGAATTCCTGCGCGAGCCCGAGGCGCTCTTCTGGGTCTTCTTCTTCCCCGTGATTCTGGCGGTGGCCCTGGGGTTCGCCTTCCGCGAGAAGGGACCGGACCGGATCCCGGTCGGAGTCGTGACGGGCTCCGGTTCCAGTCCTGCTTTCACGGCGCTCGAAAAATCGCCTGCGCTGCTCCCCCGCCGGTTCTCCCTCCAGGAGGGGCGGGAGGCCCTGCGCACGGGCCGGATCTCGCTGCTGGTGGACCCGGGACCGCCTGCCGTCTTCCACTTCGACGAGACGCGGCCGGACTCGCGGATCGCTCGCCTGGAAGCGGACGACGCGCTGCAGCGGGCCGCGGGGCGCAGGGACGCGATGCCGGTGCGCGCCGAAAAAATCACGGAACCAGGCTCGCGCTACATCGACTTCCTGGTGCCGGGCCTGCTGGGCATGAACCTGATGGGCTCGGGGATCTGGAGCCTTGGCTTCTCGGTGACCACGGCCCGGAACCGGCGCATCCT
The DNA here is from genome assembly GCA_964245465.1 of uncultured Thermoanaerobaculia bacterium. GTDB lineage: Bacteria > Acidobacteriota > Thermoanaerobaculia > Multivoradales > UBA5704 > DATARR01. Next base: position 7,212 of record CAXTNS010000010.1, on the reverse strand, counting down.
CAAGCGTCTGATCGCGACCCCCATGCCCAGGGGCTACTACCTGCTTTCCCAGATCCTCGGACGCCTGGGATTTCTGTTGCCGGAGGTGGCGATCCTGGTGGGTGGCGGCTGGCTGATCTTCGGCGTGGCGGTGCGTGGGTCGATCCTGCTGCTGCTCGCCACCTGCCTGCTGGGAGCCATGACTTTCTGCGGCCTGGGGCTGCTGATCGCCTCGCGGGTGAGCACCATCGAGGGAGTCAGCGGCCTCGCCAACCTGGTGATGCTCCCCATGTGGATCGTCTCCGGCGTGTTCTTCTCCTCGGAGCGCTTCCCGGACGCCGTCCAGCCCTACCTCGACGCCCTGCCGCTGACAGCCCACAACCAAGCCCTGCGGGGGATCATGACCGAGGGCCAAGGCCCCGCCGGCATCGCTCCCCAACTCGCCATCGTGGCCCTCTGGGGGATCGCAAGCTTCGCGGTGGCGCTGAAGATCTTCCGCTGGCGCTAGATCGAGAGGCGATGGATGGGGACCTTCCTCCTCTACCTCGCCCTCGCGACCTTTCTCCTCCACGTCGCGACCGCGATCGAGATCTGGCGCGGCAGCCGGTCGATCCGGCGGCTGCGGGACGTGCCGCCTCTCCAGGGTCCGCTTCCCCGGGTGTCGATCCTCATCCCGGCCCGGAACGAGGAGCGAAACGTCGAGGAGGCTTTACGGTCCGTGCTGGCGCTCGACTACGACAACCTGGAGATCGACGTGGTGGACGACCGGTCCACCGACCGCACGGGGGAGATCCTGGACCGGATGGCCACGGCGGAGCCACGGCTGCGGATCGTCCACGTCCGAGATCTGCCGCCGGGCTGGCTCGGGAAGAACCACGCTCTCTGGCTGGGCGCGGAGAAGGCCACGGGTGAATACCTCCTCTTCACGGACGCCGACGTGGTCATGGATCCCTCGACCCTGCGGCGGGCCATGTCCATCATGGTTTCCGATGGGCTCGACCACATGACGGCCTCGCCCCAGATCGAGCAGCGAGGCCTGCTGTTCGAGATGTTCATCGGCGTCTTCTCGCTCTTCTTCGCCATCTTCGTGAAGCCCTGGAAGGTGAAGGACCCGAAGAGCCCCAGGCACGTGGGCATCGGCGCCTTCAATCTGGTCCGGGCTGAGGCGTACCGGGCCGCGGGCGGCCACCGGGCGATCGCCATGCGGCCGGACGACGACCTCAAGCTGGGCAAGATCCTCAAGAAGAACGGCTTTCGTCAGGAGCTCGTCTATGGCCAGGTACTGCTCCGGGTGGAGTGGTACACCTCGATCCGCGAGCTGATCCGGGGCTTGATGAAGAACGCCTTCTCCGGGGTGGACTACCGGGTCTCCGTGATCCTCTTCTCGACCGTGGCCCAACTCGCGGTCTACGTCTGGCCTTTCCTGGCTCTCGTCCTCACCTCCGGGGTCACGCGCTGGCTCAACCTGGCCAGCGTGCTGGTTCTCCTCGCCCTCTGCTGGGCCAACGCCCCTTTCGCCGGGGTACGGCGCTGGCACGGGATCGGGTTCCCCATCGCGAGCCGCCTCTTCCTCTACATCCTCTGGCGGGCGACCCTGCTGACGCTCTGGAATGATGGGATCGACTGGCGGGGGACGCACTATCCTCTCTCCGAGCTGAAGGCGAACAAGGTCTAGAGCGGTCTGTTAACCCCGCCGCTCTCCCGGGCGTACGGAACGCGAAGTGGGAGCCGGGGAGAGCCCGGCTCCTCCAAGCAAGGAGGACGAGATGCAATGGTGGATCGTGGCCATCGTGCTGGGGAATCTGGCCTTTTCGGGCTTTATCCTTTGGATGATCTTCAGCTACAAGCTGAAGCGGGACCGGGGCCGGACCGAGGACCGGGAGCGGCTGTTGGCGCGCTTCGGAAGCAGCCGGGAGATGGTGGAGTTCCTGAGCTCTCCGGCCGGCGAGCAATTCTTCCGCACCTTCGCGCAACGGTCGTCCCATCCGGTCAAGGAGCTTGGGAAGTCGCTGCAAGGCGGCTTGGTCACCCTCTTCCTGGGGCTAGCCTTCCTGATCCTCGCCTGGACCGGAGTCATAGGGGGCGAAGCGTTTTACGTGCCAGGAACGATCATGACCATGATCGGCCTCGGCATTCTCCTCTCCGCGGCGGTCTCGGCCTTCCTCCTGAAGCGCTCCGGGCTGCTGCCCCGAAACGGCGAAGGCCGTGGCGCGGATCCGTTCTGAAGTCTCTCTGCGGCTGGGCGAGGAGGAGTTCGAGACGTTCCACGCCCGGACCGCAACCGGCCTCTGGAGCTATCTGCGCCGGCTCGGCGGGGACACGGCGTTGGCGGATGACGTCCTTCAGGAGAGCTACGTGAAGTTTCTCGGCCACGCGAACCCCGCGAGCCCGGAGCGGGAGCAGCGGGCTTTTCTCTACCGGATCGCCACCAACCTGCTGCGGGACCGCTGGCGGCAGAAGCGGCGGGAGGTCCTGGGGCTCGTGGGGCTGTTCGGACGCTGGGAGGAGGCCAGGCCCGGGCGCGACGTTTCTCTGAGGATGGACCTGGAGTCCACCTTCGCCCGGCTCACGGCGCGAGAGCGGGCTCTCCTGTGGCTGGCCTATGTCGAGGAGTACGATCATCAGGAGATCGCCGGCATCCTGGGAGTCCAGGAAACCAGCGTGCGGGTGCTCCTCTTCCGAGCTCGCCACAAGGCTGCCCGGGAGCTCGAGCGGCAGAAGGAGACGGCATGAACGGAGACGGAACGGATCGGACTCCAGGCCTCCAAGAGCCGGACGCGGTCCGGGCGGCCCTGCGCAAGCTCGCGGCGGAAAGCCGTCCCCAGGGGCAACTCCCCACGGCCGGACAGCTCTGGTGGCGGGCCGAGGTGGTCCGGCGGCTGGTCGGAAACCCGGGAGAGCGGGAGGTCCAGACCGCCGTCTGGGGCGAGGTGGTGGGGATCGTCCTCGCCGTGCTCGTGCTGCTGTTCTTCTTCAGCTTCCAGGCCTCTTCCCTGCTGGGCCTGCTCGCCGGGCGGGACGACCCGGCCGGAGTCCTCCTGAAGGTGGGGATGAGCCTGCTGCCCCTCGCGGCGGTCAGCCTGGTGGGGTTCCTCTTCGCGCGGCGCACCTGAGCCCGGGCCGTGGCACGCCGCGTGCTCTTTCCGGCTCCGCAGAAAGGAGCCGGCCACGGCGTGCGCATCCTCCTGGGTCTCCTTGGAATCGCCCTCATCCTCTTCGTCGCCTGTGACGTGTTGTGGACCACTCTGCGCCTGGAGGGGGCAGGACCGCTGACGTCGTGGATGACGACTTTCCTCTGGCGGCTGTCGCTCCGGGTCACCCGCTCCCACCGGATGCTGGCCGCCGCCGGGTTCGCGATCGTCCTGTTCACGATCCCCCTCTGGATCGGTCTCGTCTGGACCGGCTGGACGCTGGTGCTGAACATGGACGCCAACGCCGTGGTGAACGCCGCGACCGGACAGCCCGCCGGCTGGTGGGAGAGGCTCTATCTGGTCAGTGCCAACGCCGTCACCTTCGGCACCACCGAATACCAGCCTCAAGGACCGGCCTGGCACCTTCTGGCCATCCTCTCGGCGGCCAACGGGTTTTTCATGGTTACCCTGGTCATCACCTACCTGCTGCCGCTGGTCCAGGCGGTGCAGCAACGGCGCGAGCTTGCGGTCTACATCTCGGCGCTGGGGGAGACGCCCGAGGAGATCCTGCTCCGGGCCTGGGACGGCTCCGGCTTCGGCCGTCTGCCGGACCATCTCGTCGCCCTGACCTCCCAGGTAATGGCGGTCGGACAGGCGCACCTGAACTATCCCGTCCTTCACTGCTTCCACAGCCGCGAGCGGGACTCGGCGCTGGCGCCGACAGTCGCCGTGCTGGACGAGAGCCTGACCCTGACCGACGGGCTCGATCCCCGTCTCCGTCCCGATCCCACCACCCTCTACCCTTTGCAGGCTGCCATCCAGCGTCTGCTCTCGACCTTGGCGGAGGCTCACCTCAAGCCGGAGCGAGTGGCCCCTCCGGCCCCATCCCTGGTGGGGCTGCGCCAAGCCGGAATCCTGACCCTGGACGACGAGGAGTTCCTGGGCAAGGTCGACCCCAGGACCCAACGGCGCCGGTTGCTCCTCGGCCTCGTCGAGCAGGAAGGATGGCGGTGGGAGGACGTGGTGAAGGCTCCCGTGCCCGGGCGGGACTCGCCCACGGAGCGCACGCCGGAAGGCTGACGGCTGCTGCCCCTCGGAGTCAGTTCACCCACTCGCCGTCCTTTGGCTCCAATCGGGGCTCCAGGCGAGGCTCGATGTGAACCGCCGCCGCGAGGCGCGCTCTCTCTTCCTCCTCCTCCTCCCACATCCGCCGCAGGGCCGCGTCCCGCTTACGGCGGCGTCGGATAGCCCAGAGCGCGAGCAGCGTGATGAGCAGCCAGAGGGTGACGGAGCTGGTGAGCACGGGCACCCAGCGGTACCAGAAGGTCTGCCGGCTCCAGAAGACCGACTCGGCCTGGGCCAGGGTGACGCCGGTGGCCTCGCGGAAAGCCTCCTCGAACGAGAGGCCGCGGGCGACCCCGGCCATGGTCTTCGGGGCCGCCTCCGGGCCATAGCGGTCGAAGAGGTCGCGCACGAACGATCCGGCGATCGCGTAGGCCCGGTTCACCTCCGACTGCTCGCCCGAGAAGCGCTCCTCGAGCTCGGCGAGCGAGACCGGCCGGTCCGCCAGCAGAGCCAGGGTGAGGCGGGACCGGTCGTCGAATCCCCAGGAGCCGCCGGCGATCATGGCCATGCCCTCGTGGAACCACCGCGGCAGGGGACGGTCGCCGGCCGCCCGCGAGACGAGCACGTGGGCCACTTCATGGCGGAGCAGGTCCTCCAGAGAAGTATCGGGATAACTCCCCACCCGTTGAGGCATCACCACGACGAGCCCCTTGTCGGAGAGGGCGTAGCCGGAGATCCAGGGTTCGACCAGCCGCGCCGGCCCCGACCCCTCGGGCGCCACGATCACCCGGATGGGCGGTCCTGGCTCCGTCAACCCCACCAAGCGCATGGCGCTCGCCACGTCGTCCGGATCCACCGCCCGCAGGCGCTCCGCCGTGGGCTCCCAGCCGGGCGGCGCCTCGACGATCAACTGTGGAGGCTTCACCTGTCCCAGGCCAGGCAGGGGAAGAAGGAACAGGAGGAAGGCGAAGAACACTGCGTGTAAGGCTCTCACCAAGCCATCTTACTGCGGGGCGTCTATAGACTTTTCGCCATAAGCAGGCTACGATCTTTTCAGCGTGACGATTTCACAGGAATTTGGGGCCTGAAGGGTCTGGACGTTGCGGTAGACGAGTGGTATGGTCTCGCCTCTGCTTTGTTTTTCTTCAGGTCTGAAGATTTCTGAACGAAGCCCGTGGCGTAGACGGGCAACGTCCTCTGATGCAGGCGGAACGGGTTCGTCAGGAGCCGGTTCCTCAGGAGGTGCCTATGGTTGGACGCCGTACCCTTGGGATCCTCTCCCTCCTCGCCCTGACGGGGCTCTCCCTGACCGGCTGCCGCGAGGCGGCCATCCGCTACAACACCCGATATACGAACCTGGTCCGCCAGGAGATGCCGAGCGCGCTGCCGATCCCGGTGGACGGCGTCACGGCGGTACAGCTCCAGAACACCTGGGGCGCCGCGCGCTACGGAGGCCGGCGGCATAAGGGGATCGACATCCTGGCTCCCCGTAACACGCCCATCCGCAGCGTCACCGAGGGGATCGTCGAGATCAAGGGGATGCGCGGCCTGGGTGGCCAGGTGGTGACGATCACGGGACCCGGCGGCTACCGCCACTACTATGCCCACCTGGAAGAGTACGGTCCGCAGGTCGTGGGCGACTGGGTCGAAGCGGGCGAGGTCATCGGCTACGTGGGCACCTCCGGCAACGCGGCCGTCTCCCCTCCTCATCTCCACTACGGCATCTACGCCCCCTCCGGCGGGGCGATCAACCCCTACCCCTTCCTGCGCGGCAGCGCGCCGTTCCCCACGGAAGCCCCGGCCGCTCCGATGGAAGTGGCGGCCAAGTAGGCGCTAAGAAGGACGCCAAGGGCGCCAAGGACAGGCGGGAAAGATGCGTTGCCCGTCCTTGAGGTCCTTGCCGTCCCCTGGTGTCCTTCTTACCCTTTGATCATCGCCACAATCCCCGCCCGGATCATGGCGACCGAGATGGCCGCCAGGAACAGGCTTGCCACCTTGCCGATGGCCCGGGAGCCGGCCGAGCCCGTGAAGCGTCCGATGTAGGGAGCGGCGGCCAGGGTAAGGAACACCAGGACCATGTTGATGATCAGCGAGGACAGGGTCGGCAGATAGCCGTAGGCCTCGCGGGACACCAGGATCGAGGTGATGGCGGCCGGCCCCACGATGAGCGGGATGCCGATGGGCACGATGCCGACCGAAGCCGGGTCCTCCTCCTCTTTCTCACCGGCCGTAGGGTCCCGCCGCCGGAAGTCTCCGAAGATCAGGTTGGAGATGCTGAGCACCAGCAGGATCAAACCGCCTCCCACCCGCAGGTCGTTCACGGTGATGCCGAGGAGCGAGAAGATGAGCTGGCCCGCGAACAGGATCAGCACGGAGAGGGCAACGGCCGTCACCATCGCCTGAAGGGTGAGCCGGCTGCGCTCGGCCGTGGTGAGGTTCTCGGTCACGCTCAGGTAGAGGGGGATGATCCCCATCGGGTTGATGGCCACGAAGAGGGGCAGGAAGCTTTCGATGTAGGGGCGCATGGAAGATCGGAGCATATAAAAGAAAAGGCGGCCCTGCGGGGGCCGCCCTCTAAATCCCTATGGATTCGTAACGTCTACCGCTGCCCGCCGGCCGGCGGAACCGGCGCCGGCTGCCCGGCGACCTGGATCAGGTTGGTGATCCCCTTGACGCCCTCGGTATGGGAGGCGAGCTTCTCGGCCTCGGCCTTCTGATCCGCGGAGGCCACCTTGCCGTTCAGGGTCACCTGGCCGTCGACCGTGTCCACGTCGATGTGGATGCCCGCGACCTCGGGATCGGCGATCAGCTTGGCCTTGATCTTGGCGGTGACGCTGGCGTCGTCCAGTACCTCCTGGACCACGGGTCCGACTTCTTTCTGGACCTGCTCGGCACCGCGCTGGACGGCGTCGCCCACCTGCTCGGCACCCCGCCCGATGGCGTCGCCGGCCTCCTGGGCCCCTTCCTTGATCTTCTGGCCCGCCTCATCGACACCCTTTTCAACCTGCTTGAGGTTCTGGTCGACTTGCTCGCCGTC
>CAXTNS010000009.1:25670-28611 GCA_964245465.1 uncultured Thermoanaerobaculia bacterium | reverse complement strand
CTCCTGAAGCGATAGGGATCGGGGACTATGGTACCTCAGGATGAGGGCAGTGTCTCCTACCCAAGAGTGTCGGGCGGGCAGGAAGAATTTTAGGGAGGACTACCGAGAGGGGAGGCTTGTAGGGGTGGTCCTATGTGGCCGCCTTTGGTGGGTACCTACCGGACCGGGGAATCGCCCGGATTAACGAGCCGGGACCTTCAGGCGGCGGGCAGAGACGTGCTGGTTCATAACTTGCCAGAAGTGGCCACCGCCTCGGCTTGCCGTCGAAGAAGTCTTCGAAAATCCTCATTGATTTAAGAGGAGGGGATAGGCGCAGCGGGCTCCAAGTGCCTTCGATTCCCGCTGTCGGGGGTGGCGCGCATGAACCGACTATGAAGTTGACCGCCAGGGCGCGCTCCTCCTACAACAATACGGCAAATCTCTGACGAAACCTCCTGCCGTCCGTGTGGTATGTTGATGACAAATTGAATTGGACCGTTCCTGGGGCGCCAATCAGTTGGCGGTCGAGAGTGCGGCTTCCTTCCCATTCAGACCTAGAGAAATAACTATGAGCAATCATCTAATCATCGGTCTCGGTGGAACCGGCGGCAAGATCATCCGGGAGGTGCGGAAGACGATTTACCAGCAGTTCCGCAAGGAGAGCCCCGACGGGGTCAATGTCGAGTACCTCTACGTGGATTCGAGCGATCAGGACATGGGGCTCGACAATGAGGACTGGAAGATCCTGGGCACCAGCGTCCAACTTGGCAAGAAGAACCAGCTCCTGATCACCGAAGGAGACCTCGGCTCGCGGGTGGAGAACGTCAGCCAGTACCCCGGCATCCGCGGCTGGCTCGGCGACCGCAACCTCTGGCTTCCCTACCTGCGGACGATTCAGGGGACCAAAGCCGCGGGTGGACAGAGGCGCCGGCTCGGGCGGTTCCTCTTCGCGTGCAACGTGGACCGTTTCCGTTCCCAGCTCGACCTGCTTGTGCAGGAGCTGCACAGGAAGGGCAGCGAAAACTTCGTCAACTTCCACGTCGTCTGCGGTCTTGCCGGGGGAACGGGGAGCGGCAGCGTGGTGGACGTGACCGCCCAGATCCGCGCCGCCTATCCGGACCAGAAGGACCGTATTCTCCTTTATACGTTCCTGCCCGAGACTCACCCGAACCCGAGTTGGGCCATCTCAAGTTTCTACCAGGCCAACGGCTATGCGGCCCTACTCGAGCTCAACGCCCTGTCCGTGGGGGCGTACGATCCCCACGACTTGACGGGCCGGCGGGAGCGGCTGGAGCTGACCGATCCGTTCAACGGCTGCTATGTATTCACCAACGAAAACGAGAACGGCGTGCCTGTAGACGTGGCCCGCGAGTTGCCGGCCATCGTAGCCGACTTCCTGTTCCAGAAGATCGTGGCGGTCAAGGATGCCGGCAATTGGGAAGAGCTCAGGCGCATGGAGAACGCCGAGAACGGCGACAGCAAGCCCGAGACGACCGGCCGCAGCAACCGGCCAGAGCGCGGCAAGCGTTTCCTCACCTTTGGCATCAAGCGTCTGGCCATCCCCGAGCAGGAGATCACCGAATACCTGACCTACAGCTTCGCCCGCCAGGGCTGCCTCCAACTCCGATTCAACAACTGGACCGACACAGCAGGCTTCATCGATGAGCCCAAGAACCAGGATTTCTTCGAATTTGTCCGCCGCAAGGAGACCCAGGCTCGCTGGTCTCTGACCGACGATCACCTGGCGCTCTCCGAGGGAATCCTCCCCGAGGACGCGAACAACAAGCGCTGGAAGACGATCGAGGCCGAGTGGCAGACGGTGATGCCCAACTTCAAGACCCTGGTCGCCACCAACTTCGAGGAGAAATACTGGCTCGACGAGTTGGCCAAGATCTGCGAGAAGCGCTTTACCCAGGACTACCGCGGCCTCGGTGTGGCCTCGTTCTACAAAACCAAGCACAAGTCCCGGCGCGAACATGCCCTGGAGATCCGCCGCCGGATCGAAGGCGAGCTGTTCCTCGACTGGAAGAACGGCGTCCGCTCGATGGCCGAGATCTCGCGTGTGGTCGCAGCCCTGCGCGAGACGCTGGAGGAGCGCGTCCATCAGTTCGACGAGCGTACGCAGACCCTGAGGAGCGACGAAGAGCGCGTGCGTACCCAAGCCACGGCCAACGCCCAGGAATGGGCCCAGACGGGAGCGATCAAGAACATCTTGCTGCGCAGCCGGGGACGCCTGTTCGACGCCCAGGCCGTGACGCTCCAGGAGCTCTACATCTACCTGACCCGCCTGGAAGGCCTGCAGTTTGCTCGTAAGCTCACCGAGGAAGTGATCGCCGAACTCGACGACCTGAAGGGCCAGGTTGACCAGGCGGCTAGCACCATCGGCGCGGCCGTCGAAACCTTCGAGAAGGGGATCGCGCAACGCATCAACGATCCCTCGGGGAAGTTCGATTTCAAAAAGCAGCTCCTCCGTTTCTACGACTCCGAGCAGGTCAAGCGCACCACCGGCTCGCTGATCCGCAACGAGGACGAGCAGAAGACCCAAGCCGCCCGCACCCGGCAGACCATTGCCGAGCGGGTGGGCGAGAATCCGTCGTTCACCTTGTTCAATCAGCGGATCACCCGCACGATGTTCATCGACACCCTGGAGAAACAGTCCAAGGAGAGCGCCGAGATCGCCCACAACACGCTGGTAACCAACCCCAAGGAGAAAGTCCTGGGTGTCAACGTCATCGGCAAGCTCAGAGAGCGCTACCAGGACGAACAAGAGCTGCGGGGATTCGTGGCCGACCTGATCCGCCACGCGGGCAACTTCGCCGTGATCAACGAAGCCGAGCAGAAGAACTCCGAGGCCGGCTCGCCCGGCCAGATCTGCCTGCGCAGCGTCGCGGTCCTGATGCCCCGGTCGGACGACGAGTTCGTCGGCCCCGTCGCCGTCCAGGTCGGCGAACGACACCGCGTG
>CAXTNS010000009.1:3029-25660 GCA_964245465.1 uncultured Thermoanaerobaculia bacterium | reverse complement strand
CCTCAAGGCCGCCTTCGAGCGGGGAATGGGCGGTGGGCGCGGTGGCGTGACCTTCGTGGAGACTACCAGCCGGCCGAACGAGATCTGCATCGTGTCGCTGACCAACATGATCCCCCTGCGGACGCTCCAGATCACCAAGTTCCTGCGGGAGCGGTACGAGGACCTGCTGCGCACGGCGGTGAACCCGGCGGAGGCCCGCATGTTCCTTCACACCGAGGGGGATGGATCGCAACTGCCTGGCCTCTACACTCGTCAAGCCAAGGAAGAGGCCGCGCCCTACCTGCTCCTCGGCACGGCGCTAGGCCTCATCCAGGAGAACAAGAGTGCCACGACCGGCTTGACCTCTCTTCTCCTGCTCGCCAAGGATGAGTACGGCCTCGACCGCAATCCCGTGGACCTTGGCCGCTCGCTGCCCGACGCGCTCGAGAGGCTCGACGCCGGGGGACTGACCGAGCTGATCGACGCCGTGGAGAAGGCCTTGGGCTCCTCCGAGTGGAAGCACGTAGACAAGAAAGATACGCTGCGTCAGACGGTGGTTGCGCAGGTTCAGGCGGTCAAGGAGCAGCGTGGCAACGACCTCCAGGACCTGGTGTTCCGCAAGTTCAACGAGTCCGCGCGCAAAGCCATCGAGCTGGTCATGAACCGCTCTTGATTTGGATCGGAGAGATGAGCCATGCAGGGAATCTGCACTAACATCGGGAACTGTTCCAAAGCAGATTCAGGAGAGAAGATCCCGATCCCGGCGGGCGGCCAGCTCGTCTGCCCGGAGTGCAACCGGGAGCTGGCCCGAGTCGGCGGATCGAACCGGGTAGGCAGACGCCCGCCCCTGATCCCGATTCTGGCTGGTCTGCTCCTGCTCTTGGCTGTGGGTTTCGGAGCATGGAAGCTCTTTTCCGGCAAGCAGACCGTCGCGGCGGGCACTACCGAGCACACCGCACTACGGAAGGTTCCCGACGGCCCGCGGATCATCCTGCGCCTCAGCGGCTCCGACACCATCGGCTCCAAACTCGCACCGACGCTGGCCGAAGAGTTCTTGAAAGCCCAGGGAGCCCAGGACATCCATCGCATACCCGGTGAAAAGGACGAAGTCTCCGTTGTCGGCACCCTGCCTGGCCAGAGCGAGCCAAGCGTCATCGAGATCAAGGCCCACGGCATCAAGACAGCCTTCGAAGACCTGGGTGCTGCCACGGCTGACATCGGCATGGCGTCTCGAAAGATCGAAAAAGAGGAACAGTCCGCCCTTGCGCAACTGGGAGACATGACCTCTCGCGCCTCCGAGAATGTCCTGGGACTGGACGGCTTGGCCATCATTGTCAACAAGGCGAGTTCTGTCGATGCCTTGACCGTGGACAAAATCCGCGCCATCTTCACAGGAAAGATCATTGACTGGTCGCAGGTGGGCGGCTCCTCCGGGGAGATCAGGCTCTATGCCCGCGACGAGAAATCCGGGGCCTTCGACACCTTCAAGAAGTTGGTTTTGCGGGGAGAAGATCTCGCCTCCTCCGCCAAACGCTTCGAAAACAGCACGGAACTCTCTAACGAGGTCGCGAGCGACGTCCAGGGAATCGGCTTCGTGGGCATGTTCTACATCCTCAACGCCAAGGCCCTCGAAGTGTCCGCCGGCAACTCGGTGCCCATGAAGCCGACCCCGCTCACCGTGCAGACCGAGGACTACCTCCTCTCGCACCGGCTCTACTTCTACACGGGGGCGGCTTCGAAGAACCCCTGGGTCCGGAAGTTCATAGAGTTCTCCCTGGCCGATAACGGTCAGGCTATCGTCGGCAAGATTGGCTTCGTAGACCAGGCGATCACCGCGGAATCGATCGCCGATCCTGAGGATGCCGTCGCAGCGACCCACCTGCCGCCGGCTTACCAGACGCTGATCCGGGACGCCGAGCGCCTGCCGTTCAACTTCCGATTCCGCACCGGTAGCGACGAGTTGGACACGAAAGCCTTTCGCGACCTGGGCCGCCTCGTTCAGTTCATGAGCGACCGGAGCTATCAGGGACGAGCGGTGCTCCTGCTCGGCTTTGCGGATGCCCAGGGCAGCGAAGATTCTAATCTGAGCTTGTCGCGGAACCGCGCCCGTTCCGTCGAGCGCGAGATTCAAAGCGAAGGCATCCGGCCGGCCGCAGTAGAAGGTTTCGGCGAGGAGTTGCCGGTGGCCGGGAATGACATGGAGGAAGGGCGGGAGAAGAACCGGCGCGTGGAGGTATGGCTCCGGCGCTGGTAGGATCAGACTCCTGCGAGCAATCGCGTGAAGCGCGGGTCCTGCCGCAGCGTCCCGAGCGCCGGGTTCTGCCGCAGGTCGTCAAGCACGGTGGCACGGTCGGCATGGCCCACGCGGCCGAGGAGTGAGAGCGCTCGCTCCAGATGCCCGAGAGCGGACTCGGGCTCTCCCTTGCGTGCAAAATAGCAGCCGTAGTTGTAATGGGCCGTCCAACTCTCAGGCTCGATGGCCAAGGCCCGTTCGTAAGCCTGGCGCGCATCCTCCTCGCGATCGGTGAGCATGCAGACGCCTCCTAACGCCGCCCAGGCATTGGCGTTCTCGGGATCTTCCTCGGTGGCCTTGAGAAATTCGGCGTGCGCCTTATCGAACAGCTTCTGGGCGACTAACAATTGCCCAGAACGGACCCGCCGGCAGGCCTCAAGAACGTGAGATAGCCGGGTCCGCTTGAACTCGGGGTAGATCTGGGCCAAGGCGGGTTCGCTATCGAGCAACCGGGTCACCTCCGCCGTCTCCTGTTCTCCCACCTGGCAGTCATGATAGATCGCGCGAAGCCTCGCCCCGAGTTGGCTCAGGGTGCTCAGCGTGCCGGCATCGGATGCAGAGCCGGCGAACGGCATCATATGGAGATGGACCACCTGGGGCAGTAAAAGTTGGAGGAGAGCTACCAAAACGGCGGCGCCTGCGAAAAAAGTCGTAATCTGCTTCAAACGGAGGTGAGCCTTGGTTACGGCAAGCTTACGTCCACTGCCAATCACTTTCGGCATGATGCGTCTCCTAAACGGTTCGATCGTTCCTCTACTGGTGCCTGAGCTGGATCTCCATCACCACCGGCTTGCCTGCCAGATTGACTCCGTAGGTGCCGATCTCGGAGACCTTTTCCGTTTCGGTCTCCAGGATCAGATCCTTGCTCCCCCGAATGCCGTCTGCGGTCCTGAGCACCGCCATGGTGGCGGTGGCGTCCATCGTCGGCCGGATCGAGAAGGTGTCCAGCTCCTCCGGGCTCTTGGCGAAGAGCACCAGGACCTTTTCGGTCCCCTGCGTGTCATCAAAGCGGAACCAGGCTGAATCGGTGGGCAGGATGCGATCCTCGCCGGCGGTGATCCGGCTGTCGCCGAGCCCCTTGGCGGGGTCAGGAAAGAGAACGCTTGAGGTGCCGCTGGAGCCGAGTTGGATGAGGGCGATGTTGCCATCCCCATTGGTGCGGAAGTGGAGGCGGATTCTCTCCCCTGATTTGAAGATCCGGTTCTCGGTCACCTGCTGGCCCTTGCCATCTTGTCCCACGAGCTCGATCCAATAGCTGAGGCCCAGCGTGGAGGTCTTCGTTACGACCTGAATCGGCCGCAGGTCCTGCGGCTGGAGGGTTGGCTTCGTCGCCTGCCCCACCCGAGGGGGCGGGGTCCCCTCCTTTTTAGGCGGCCTGGCGGTGGAAATGTTCGTCTTGCCGGATTGCGGCGCCGTCGGAGCCTTGAAGGAGTTGGAGTGGGACGCGCTGACGAGAGCGCCGTCCGTGGGGGCGAAGAAGATCTCCTTGGCCCCTTTGACCGGTGTGGCTGCGGCGGCGAGCAGGCTGCCGCCGCCGAGGATGAGAACGATCAGAGTCGAGAAAGTCGGTTTCATGGCGTTTCGATCTCCTTGCAGACCGGCAGCTCAGTCAAGGCTTGGAGGAACCTTTGGGTTTCGTGGTCTTGGCGCCTTTGGCCGCCGGCTTCTTGCCGCTTGCGATCTCCTGGATGCGTTGGATGACCCGGGAGCCGACCTCGGCCTTGGAGAGTGCAATCAGGCCGTCCGGGGAAACGTCGAAGCTGTGTTTGGGCGCGGAATTGATCGAGGTGAGGATGATGTCCTCCTGCAGGCCGGCCCGCACCATCTTGATCACCGCGGCATTGTTCATGCCGCCCGGCTCGGAGAGCGACTTGGCTCCTGCCGCAACCTCGGCCAGTTCGGAGGAGGGCGCGAGGGACTTGGCGTAAGTCTCCTTGAACTCCTTCAGTTTGCGATAGCTGACGAGAGCCGAGCGGACGCGGTCGAGAGGCGAAGCGGCCTGTTTACTCCCGAGGAGGGCGTCGTAAGCCTGAGTGAAATATTTTTCCTTCGGATTGGTCTCGATCGCCTGGTTGTAATAATCGGACGCCTGTTCCAGGTATTTGAGGGTCGTCTCCTCAGATTCGGCGCCGTAGCCCAGGGCCTCGTAGGCGATGCCCATCCCATACTTCCGGTAGGAATCATCCTCCGGCGTGGGTCTGGGAGGGAGCGCCTCCAGAGCCTCCAGATACTTGTTCCAAAGGTTGGCCGTGGCGAGGTTGATGTAGCTCTCGAAGCTGCCTTTGGGCAGCAGCACGCCGACCTGCTCGCGGGTAGGGGTCAGATTGTGGACGATCCGGGAGACCAGCGTCTGGATCGCCGTGTTCTCCAAGGCTCCCTGATCGGGCGCTCCATCGCCCTCCTGGAAGGCTTTCTCAAAGTTGGATTGGATCGAATCTGAATCCAGGTTCCTGCGTTGCGCTAGGTCTGTGGCCTTGTAGGCGGAGGTAAAATGGTACTTGACCGTTTTGAATCGGACGTCCACCTCGTAGTCCTGGTAGACCGGCTTGCCTTTGCTGTCCTTGCCGGTCTGACGCCGCCGTGTCATGCGGCGGGTGTCCCAACTTTCGTCGTAGTCGTTCTGCGTCACCGTGATTTCGATCAAGGTTTGGGGGCTGGAGGAGTCGGAGCTCAGGCGGTTGTCGTTGCTCAGGAGTTCGCTCTCGAGCTGGCTTTGAATTCTCTGCGCCACATCCGCGCTCTGTGAATCCTGACTGGTGGCCTTGACGGCGATGCGGGTACCCATGAGGTAGACCTTGGGCGGATTGACGCGGGCCAACGAGGCCGTTTTCTTGTTGAAGACCGTGGCGCCGAATCCCTCTTTCGCAGCCATTGCGGGAAGAGGTGCTAGCATCATCAGGCAGATGGCGATGACGCCCTGAGCGAATCGTGAAAATTGGGTGCCCATCCAACGTCTCCTCTCCATGAAATTTCCCAGCCAGATTAATTCATGACGGCTTGCGAGTGTGGGACGACCCCGATCCTCACGTCCCCCGGGCCGTCAGCGGGAACCATCTGCGGGTGTTGAAACGATTTTTTCTCCTGGGCTACCGCCTCCGGAACCCTCTGGGTCAGATAACTGAAGATCTCCTTGATGGTAGGCGGCTCGGTCCCCTTCTTCAGGGCTTCCATCAGAAAGTAGGTGAAGTAGCTGTTCTTGAGGCTGTCGCTCTCGAACGACCGCTCGTTGTCCTTGCTGGAAGTGATCACGTAGGTGCCCTCTCCCGAGAGGAAGAGCTTGGCGGTCTCACGGTCGACGCCAACTCCCTCGATCGACAGCGCCTTGGAGCCGGCCGAGGCTTGGCCGCTGAAGCAGGTGTCGAGAAACACCACCTTCCGCCGTGCCTTGAGGATCGCGGCCCTCTGAGAGAAACCCTCATAGTCGAGGGCATCGACCCAGATGTTCT
Source organism: uncultured Thermoanaerobaculia bacterium (assembly GCA_964245465.1). Lineage (GTDB taxonomy): Bacteria > Acidobacteriota > Thermoanaerobaculia > Multivoradales > UBA5704 > DATARR01. The sequence continues at coordinate 19,942 of CAXTNS010000009.1, read as the reverse complement.
TGACCTGGGTATCGTAAGTGACAATGTAGCCGATCCCCATCAGCCCTTTATCAGTCTGCTTCTGGGAACCGTGGCTGCTCACGTACATGAAGACCAGGTCGTTCTCCTGAACCTTCAGGAAGAGGTCTTGAAGGGCGTTCAGGATATTGGCCCGGGTGGCCTTCGCGTTGGTCAACAGGATCACGTTCTCTGGCTTGAAGTGCCCATGGCGGGGGTCCTGAAGCACCTCCGCTAGATCCTCGGCATCCTTAGCCGCGAACTGCAGCTTCGGGATCTGGGGATCCTTGAAGTCGCCGACGCCGACGATTAGAGCGAACTTCTCACGGACGTAGCTCGGCAGGGGTTCAGGCACCGGAGCTGAAGGACGGGGTGCGGCGCCGCACACGAAGTTGGAGACGCCGTTAAAGATGGCGCGGTCCCTGTAAACGCGAGCCTTGGGATCGCCCAGCGCGGTGGCCGCGCAATAGGAGTACTTCCAGGCCTCCCCCAGGGTCGAGCAGAGGTCGCGGGCCGTCGCCAACCGGCGCAGGGCACGCTGGTGGTCCGGTTGACCGGACGAATACATGGACCGGACCTCGGCGACGACGGCCTCTGCCTGAGCACAGGCGGAGTTGGCGCGGCAAGGAAAGGCCGAGCCAAGAGAAGCGACTGCCAGTAAGAACGGGAAAGGGACGCGCGGCAACCTGATCATCTTGGAACCTCTCAGCCCAGCAGCTTTGCGAAGCGCGGATCCTGGCGCAATGGATCGAGCACCGGGTTCTTGCGGAGATCGTCGAGCACGGCGGCCCGATCGGCGCTTCCGGGCCGGCCCAGCAGCTCGACCGCTCGGTCCAGGTGCTGAAGAGCGGGCTCCGTCTCCCCTTTCCGAGCGAAATAGAAGCCGAAGTTGTAATGGGCGATCCAACTGTCAGGCTCGATGGCCAGAGCGCGCTCGTACGCTTGGCGCGCTTCGTCCTCGCGGTGGGTGAGCACATTGATGCCTCCCAATGCCGCCCAGGCATTGGCGTTCTCAGGATCCTCCTCGGTTGCCTTGAGGAAGTCCGCCCGCGCGTGCTCATAGAGCTTCTGAGCGACCAACGCCTGGCCGGTGCGCACATGGCGGCAGGCCTCGATGATGTTGGGCAGCCGGACCTGTTCGAACTCCGCGTAGGATCGGGCCAGACCGGGATCGCCGGCGAGCAGCCTTTCAAGGTCTTTCTTTTCCGCGGCACCGGCTTCGCCGTCGCGGTAAATCTCGCGCAGTCTCACTCGCAGTCGGCGTTGGGCATCCTCACTGGCGCCCTTGGACCTGTCGGCGCCAGGTATAACGACTTGAGGAAGAGAGATCTTCGGCCTGACCTGATGGGAACGGGTGTAGAGGGATGCGCCGTAACCGAGCCCGGCCGCCAGGACACCGGTTGCAACGAGCGCTGCCACCAGTTGCCGGGGACGGTTCGGGGCCGTCATCTCGAAAAGCGGCTGACCGCACTCCTCGCACCAAGTCTGACTTGGCTCAACGCTCTGTCCCTGAAGAGTGCAATCGTCTTGATTACAAGTCCTGCCAGTTACCCTCCGAAAGAGCGACGCCATGAGAACCTCCAAACAAAAGGGCTGGAATTCATGTTATCGAGAGCAGGCCTAATAGTCAATCAATTGATTTAAGACGATGGGCTATATTGCAATAGGCGTTGGAGAACGGCTTCGGCTTTCTCGCCAGCCCGGAACCCGGCAGAAGAGGGTAGAGTCGGCGGCGGGCGCGGTGTCTTTAGGTCGAGGGAGTTGCTGTTGCCGGCAGTTTCGCTTTGATGCCTGGGATGCCTGGGGAGAAGAGGTGCCAGGGGGGGATAGGTTCCACCCGATTGAAGAGAGTCCTCGGAGTCGAGCCCTCAAGGGACGCCTCTTGGCGCCCCAACAACCCGGACAGGCAGGCGTAAATAAGTCGGAGGATCGGCTCTGAAGGCCCATCAGTCCTTCCCGAGCGACCCTGGAACGGGACTCGGAGTCAGTCTGAGGACGAGATTCGCTTGCGGTGGGCGGACCTGTCCCTGACGCCCGAAGCGTCGCGATGATCGGCTGGCGGGGTTGGGCTGCGGAGTGCCTACCCCACGAAGGGCAAAGGCGGTGGGAAGCAGCCCCTTGGGAACGGGGCGTTGCGATTCCCCAGCCTCAACATCTCGGCGGCCTCGCGGTAGGCTTGGGCGAAGAGGGTGTAGGTCTGATAGAGCTCTTGGCGAATCCACTTCCGGACGGCGTGGAAGCGAGGGGCGGGCGACTTCTTCGTCCGGTTCGGCTCGGTCCTCGGTTCTTGCCTCAGGATGACGTCGGCTCCGAGGGGCGGGCGGCCGGTGGCTTGTCTCTGGGCCGCGGCGTCCTCTTCGATCTTCTGAATGAGAGTTGCGATTCGCACCCGGTAGGCCTCGGGAGAGAGGTGCTTCCAGCAGGGAAGGGGCGCCAGGGTAAGCGTTTCGGTCTCGGCGAAGCGGTCGGGATCGGTCTTCTTCCCCTTGAGCTTGGACAGGTACTCCTTCGTACGGTTGTACCAGACGCCTTCGAGAGGCAGGCCTGAAAGCAGGGCCGGAGCGGCGTGGACGCCGGGCCACTCCTCGACCCGGGCGACGAGTCCCTCCTTGACCCCATGCGCGAGGACATAGGCCAGCCGGCCCTCCTGCGCCTCCCTCTCTTCGCTGATGACGATGGCCTGGTAGCGGCGGGACCAGACCTTCTGCTTCCAGCCGGTCAGGCGGCCGATCTCACGGGCCAGCTTGGAATTGAAGTGGGTCATGAAGCGAGCCAGTTGGTGGGCGTCGTCGATCCAGATCAGTAAGTGATAGTGGTTCGAGAGGAAGGCAAAAGCCACGACGCCGACTTCGTAGCGGTGGCTGGCGCGGGCGAGCACGCCGAGGATGATGCGGTTGAGCAGGGGTTTGGGGGTGAGGAGCAGGCGGCTCTGGAAGGTCCGGGTGGTGACCTCCACGAGAGCACCGCTTTCGGTGATGAAGCGAAGAGGTCGGGCCATGGCGGGGCCGCCAGAGAGCAAGCGCCTCGCCAACCCGGGTGTTTGGAGCTAAACCGCTGAGAGGAGGAGAGTTGACGCCCGTGGCCTCCATGCGGAAGCGGCTATGTGTGGTAAAAGATCTGGCGCTTTGGAGGAGAGAACGCCTGGATGTCAATGATTTGACGAGGTTTGCTTCCTGGCAAGGAATCTGGACAGGCGCCAGTTTTCTTGCGGGATAGCCGGCCAGCCGGTGAAGCCCGGAACGAACTCAGATCGAGGCGTCCCGGAAAGCTCGGAGAATCATGTTGATGCGAGTCTGATAGCCAGGACCCTGCGCCTTGAACCAATCGAGCACGTCCTGGTCAATCCGCAGGGACACGGAAGCCTTGGGAGGGGCCGGCTTTAGACCATGGCGCCTGATCACCTTCACAACGTGTTGCAGGTCCAACTCGGGATGCTCCTCTGAGAGGTCGATCTCTTCCTCTTTCATGGAGCGCACCCGAGCCCAGTCCGTCTTAGAGGTTTTCGAGGAGGAACGCCGTTTCTCGCTTTGTGGCATTGCGGAAGGAGATGATCCGGATTTCATCTTCAGACTCCGTATGAACGATGGACACGCACAGACCGCGAAGAAAGCCGACGGTCATCAGGCGCTGCTCGCCATAAGCCAGACGGCTGTCTTCGACGGTGCATGTGGGGCCCTCAAAGACCTCGGGGGCGTCGACAAAGTCGAGGCCGTGCTTCCTGAGATTGGCAGCCCTCTTCGCCTCATCCCAGGTATAGCGCATCGACAAATTGTATATACACGAGCCGCGAGGAGCAAACCGAGGTAGCGGCGGGACCAGACCTTTTGCTTCCAGCCTGTCAGTCGGCCGATCTCACGGGCAAGCTTGGAGTTGAAAAAATTCATGGCGCGGGCCAGTTGGTGGGCATCATCGACCATAGCGATAAATGATAGTGGTTCGAGGAAGGCAAAAGCCACGACGCCGACTCCGTAGCGGTGGCTGGCGCGGGCGAGCACGCCGAGGATGATGCGGTTGAGCAGGGGCTTGGGGGTGAGGAGCAGGCGGCTCTGGAAGGTCCGGGTGGTGACCTCTACGAGAGCGCCACCTTTGGATGGTTGAAATCTTCCTTCTTTCTTCCTATGCTGCCGCCATGGCTCTGAACATCAAAAGCCCAGAGGTGGAGAGACTGGGGGAGGCTCGCGCGGCGATGACCGGGGAGAGCAAGACGGAGGCTGTCCTGCGTGCCGTGGCGGAACGCCGCGACCGGTTGAGCCTGCAACGCGCGCATCGCGAGCGCGGCAGCGACTTCCTGCGGTACCTCGAGGAGGAGGTCTGGCCGAAAGCGCCGCCCGGTCAGCTCGGCCGCCGCCTCAGCCGCGAAGAAGAGGACGAGATCCTTGGCTATGGACCGGGGGGAGTGTGATCCTCGACAGCTCGGTGATTGTCGCCATCGCATTGCGGGAACCCGGCTATGAAGATCTGGTGGCCAAGCTGCGGTCCGCGGATACCCTCGGCGTCGGCTCTCCGACCCTTACGGAGGCCGGGATGGTCCTGTCAAGCCGTCTGGGAGTCGAGCCGCAGGCTCTGCTGGATCGTTTTCTCCGGGACTTCGGGGTGGTTCCCGTGGTCTTCGGAGAGCATCACTGGCGGGAAGCGCTGGATGCGTTCCGCCGCTTCGGCAAGGGGCGCCATCCGGCCGGCCTCAACTTCGGCGACTGCCTGAGCTACGCGGTCGCCAGGCTTGCCGATCATCCCTTGCTCTTTGTCGGCGAAGACTTCTCTCAAACGGACATCGAAGTGGCCTGAAGGTCGTCTTGAAAGAGGCCTCAACCTCTTTAGGCCGTAAAAGCCGCTGAAACATTGTTCTTTGGCTTGAAACAATGTTTGGCGGCTTCAAACATTGTTTGGAGCCGTCGAACAATGAAAGACGGCCTCAAACAATGTTCCAGCCCGTCAAACATTGTTTTTTCCGTTCAAACATTGTTTGGCGGGAAAAAACAATGAAAGAAGGCGGCGGGACGGTGTTTCAAGCCCCTCGTTCCCCCGGCTTGGGGACTGAGCGGTAATTCTCAGTCCTTCGGCAGCGGCGGCGGGCCGTCGGGGATGTAGGGCTTGTAGGGGGTGCCCTTGGTGTTCGCTTCGAATTCGCGGCGGATTTCGGCGCGGGTCTCGGGCTTCTCGAAGAGGTCGACCATGGTGGCGGCGAGGACCTTGGAGGCGAAGGTCATCCCCTTGTGGCCGATGGACATGCCGGCGCAGGCCGCCACGGGCCAGGCGTGCCAGGGCGCGGCGACCGGCGCGGTGGTCACCGAGAAGTGGAGCACGGGCACGGTCCAGCTCACGTCGGCGACGTCGGTGGAGCCACCGTCCGGAGGGCCCGGGTTCTCGTCGAGGGGCTTGATCTCGCCGGCCAGTCCCTTGAGCTCGACGCCGGTCGCGCGCTGGATGGACTTGGCGAATTCCTGCTCGGCCTCAGTGAACTGAATGGGACCGACCCAGGTCATGTTGGCGTGGAGGAGGCGCTCGCCGGCCCGGTTGACCAACATCTCGTAGTCCCCCGTCTGGACCCGCAAATTACCCTCGACGCCCGCGGCCAGGGCGGCTCCCTGGGCGATCTGGCGCACCCGCTCCAGCAACTGGTCCACGGAGGTGTGCTGGGTGTCCCGCACCCAGGCCCAGGCGGCGGCGTGGTCGGGCACCACGTTGGGCACGTCGCCGCCGTCCGTGATGACGTAGTGCATGCGGACGCTGGGCCGCACGTGCTCGCGCATCAGGTTGAGCCCGTGGAGGAAGAGCTCGAGGCCGTCCAGGGCGCTGCGGCCGTTCCAGGGGTCGAAGGCGGCGTGGGCCGTCCTGCCCTTGAATTCCACCAGGAAGTCCACCAGCGCCTGGGTGCTCTTGGTGTCCGCCACGATCTCGTCCGCCGGGTGCCAGGCGAGGACCACGTCCACGTCCTTGAACAGCCCTTCCCGGGTCATGTAGATCTTGCCGCCCACGGCCTCTTCGGCCGGCGTGCCGTAGAAGCGCACGGTGCCCTGGAGCTTGCCGGCGGCCAGGAGTTCTTTGACCGCCACGGCGGCGCCCAGGCTGGCGGCCCCGAAGAGGTTGTGCCCGCAGCCATGCCCGGGGGCGCCGGCTTCCAGGGGCTCTTTTTCGGGTTGGGCCTTCTGGGAGATGCCGGGCAGGGCGTCGTACTCGCCGAGGACGGCGATCACGGGCTTGCCCTCGCCGTAGCTCGCCACGAAGGCCGTGGGCATCCCGGCCACGCCGCGCTCGACCTTGAACCCCTGGGCTTCGGCATAGTCGGCGAGCAGCTTGGAGGAACGCGTCTCCTTGAGCGCCGTCTCCGCGAACGCCCAGACCTGGTTCGCCAGGTCCACCAGCTCCGGACGGTGGCGCTCGACGGCGGCCGTCGCCATCTCCTTGTTCGGATGGTTGGGATTGGCTTTGGTGGATTTGGGAGCCGCCAGGGCAAGGCCCGGCAGAGCCACGGCGCAGATAACGCAGAAGGCAAGGGCGAGCGCGAAATGGCGACGAGTCATGAGCGGCCTCCTTGGGGCAGGACAGTGCAGGGGATCATAGCGGACAGGCGGCTCTCTGAGCCCGGAGCTGGGGATCCTCGATGCCGTTGGGGTAGCGCTGAAACCGGATAGGATTCCATGGCGCTCTCCTTCGAGCGCTCCAACATGGAATTGACGAGCCCTCACCCAAGGGAGGACCGCTGGGTCCGCCGGCTCTTCTTCGCCCTGGCCCTGCTTTCCGCCGTCCCTTTCTGGACCGTCCAGTACCTGCCTACGCTGGACGGGCCGTGCCATACCTACAACGCCTGGATCCTCCGCCAGCTCGGCAACGTGGAGCAGTATCCTCTCTTCCAGGCCTACTTCGAGGTCAACGCCAGGCCGTACCCGAACTGGACCGGCCACGGGATCCTGGCGCTCCTCATGTTCGTGGTCCCGCCCCTGGTGGCCGAAAAGCTCCTGGTCTCCGGCTACGTGCTGCTCTTCCTGGGCGGCATGGGGTACCTCGTGGGGGCCGTGCGGCCGGAAGAGCGCTGGCTCGCTTTCCTGGCGTTTCCGTTCGTCTGGAACCAGACGCTTCAGCTCGGGTTCTACAATTTCGCCCTCAGCCTGGCGCTCTTCCCCTGGATCCTCGGCTGCTGGTGGCGCAACCGGGCGGCGCCCGGCCTCGGCTTCGCCGTGAAGATCAATCTTCTCCTAGGGCTGTGCTACTTCTCGCACATCCTCTCCTTCGCGATCACCTTGGCGGCCCTCGGCGTCCTCTGGCTCGCTACGCTGTGGAGGGAAGGGCGCCGGTGGCGCCGGCATCTGCTACACATCCTCATCCTGCTCCCCCAGGTCGTCCTGCCGGTCTGGTTCTTCCTGCAGAACACGGGCGGAGAGATCCCGGGCGGGTGGGGCCTGTGGCGGCTCGTGAGGTACTTCATCGGCCTGCGGGTGCTCGTCACGTTGAGCGAGGCCCAGCGCTGGGTGGGCTGGGGAGTGGCCTTTCTGTTCCTGTCGCTGATCCTCCTCACGTTGGGTCGGAAGGTCCGGCGCCGGCCCTTCTTGGAGGAGGAGGACGCCGTCCTGCTCCTGGCCGTCCTCGGCGTCCTCCTCTACGCCTGGAGCCCTCAGGGGCTGGCGGGCGGATCGCTGCTCAAGCCACGGCTCAGCCTCTATCCCTGGCTCCTCTTGATCCCCTGGCTCTCGCCGGGGGTCTCGCGAGGAAGGGTGAGGCAGGCCGCCACGGGGTTGCTGGCGCTGGGGGCCCTGGTGCATCTCGGGTACATGACTCATCTCTATCGCGTGGGCGGCGCCGAGATGGAGCGGTTCCTGGCCGCGCTGGAGCCCGTGCGGCCGAACACTCGCATCCTCCCAGTGTTCTTCGAGCACGCCAGGCCGACGCCTTTTCTCAACCACGCCATCGATTACAAGGCCCTGGAGAAGGGCCTGGTCGACTGGGACAACTATGAGGCCAATCAATCCTTCTTTCCCACCCGCTACCGCCGCTCCGTCGTCTTCCCCGACGCCGGAGAATATTACTCGGCACCGGAGAAGCTGCGGCCCGCGGGGATCGTAGATCTCGTCGAGGCCGTCTATACCTGGAAGATGCCGCCGCGCCACGTCCTGCGCAAGCGCCTGAGGCGGCACTACGAGCGGGTCTCGGAGCGGTTCGGCGGCGAGCTGTACGAGGTCCAGCGGTCTACAGATACCCCAACGCCTTGAGCTTCTTCTCCAGCTCTTCCGCCTTGCGCCGGGATTCGCCGGGGGACCCTTCCCGGGTCTTCATCCAACGCAGGAGGGCGGCCTGGAGGCGGCGGGTGTCCTCGGGGCGCCGGGTGGAGAGGTCGGTCTTCTCGCCGGGGTCGGCTCGCAGATCGAAGAGCTGGGCGCGGCTCGTGGCGAGGTCGAAGGTGAGCTTGAAGGTGCCGTCGGTGGTGGTCCGCGTTACGCCCTGGAGGCCGAAGGCGAGGCGGCGGATGGGTTGGTCTTTTTCGATGACGGGGCGCAGGCTGTTGCCGTCGAAGGCGTCGCCCGCGGCGGGGAGGCCCAGGTAGTCGAGGAGGGTGGGGACGACGTCCAGGTTGCCGGCGAGCGACTTGCGGCGTTCCGGCCGGACGCCGGGGAGGCTCATCACAAGGGGCGTCTTCAGGATGGTCTCGTAGGCGAGGCTCCGGCAGTGGCCGAAGTCGCCGTGGTCGTAGAGCTCTTCGCCGTGGTCGGCGGTCAGGACGATGGCGGTGCGGTCGAGGAGATCGCGATCCTTCAACTCTTTCAGGAGTTTCGCGAGCTGCTCGTCGAAGTAGGCGATCTCCTCGTCATAGAGGTCGGAGAGGTGGGCCAGGTCGCGGGGGCCGAACTGGTATTGGGTGTTGCCGTCGTAGAGGCGGCGGGCCATGGGGAAGGCCTCTCCCCGCTTGGCCCAGGGACGGACTCCCTTGGGATTCTGGGGCGCGAATTTCCGGCGGTGGTCCGCGGCGGGCCGGTAGGGCGCGTGCGGCTCCATGTAGTGGAGGTAGAGGAACCAGGGCTCGGGGAGGGTCCGGACGAGCCCGAGCGCCTTTTCGTTGACGCAGGCCGCGTGCTTCCTCCAGCAATCCTCGTCGAAGGTCTGGAAGCCCCTTCCGAAGCCGCCAGTGGGGTTCATCCTCGACGGGGTGTTGCGCACGATGGGGCTGGCGGAGACGGCGGCCGTGGAGTAGCCGTGGTCCCGGAGGATCTCCGGCAGGGATTGCACGGTCTCCGGGATCCCCATCCCGCTGGGCTGGCCCAGGAAGAGGGCCGGATTGCGCGAGGTGAGGAGGGCGTTGACGGAGGGGAAGGTGCAGCCAGCCGGGCTCCGCGCGCTGAGAAAGGTCACTCCGTCGCGGGCGAAGGCGTCGAGGTTGGGGCTCGTGGGCCGGTGGTAGCCGTAGAGGCTCAGGCGGTCGGCCCGCAGGGTGTCCACGACCACGAGCAGGACGTTGCGGGAGCCGCCCTCCTCCCGGCCGCAGGCGGTCAGGAGGAGGGCGAGAAGGAAGCTCCAAGCGAGGGCGAGGATGGACGTCCGCGGCACCCGCGGATGGTACTGCAAGCCTAGTTCGGGCAGCAGTAGGTGTTGGAGACGACGTACGGGCTGGTCACTCCCGAGGACTTGGAGGGGTCGAGGACGCCGGCGCAGTTGTAATACCGGTAGCCCACCTGCGTCGTGTGGGCCGCGTTGTTGTAGTACTTATTGTGCGTCCCGCAGGTCGGAAGCGCGTCGGCGCCCTGAGGGGCCAGGACGGTCAGGGGGAGCGTGAGGAGCAGGAGCGCCCCGAGAAGTCGGATTCCACGGACGGCTCTCGGGGACAGGGAACGTAGAAGGCTCATTCAGATCTCCTTTCAGATGTTTGAGGAGACATAGCTCCCGACAAATAAAGTGCCCGGTGAGCGGGTAGCCGAGCCGGCCGCGTCAACGGTCCGGAGGGAGATTCCCTCTTCCGGTCATCCCTGTAGCCATCCATTCTTCCTTTTCGTAACATACGGGCTCGGAGCGGGCGGTCCGGCCCGTGAAAGGAGAACGAAATGGTGAAGCCCGGCCGGATGTTTCCGGTCCCTTCGGATTTGCCCTTTGAGACTTGGGAGGTGGCGGTCACCCCGCTGCCTCTGTGGTTGCCGGTGGAGGGGCGGCGGGCGCGCGCCTGGCTCGCCGCCTGCTTCAACTCGGATACGGAAAGGGCTCTGGCTTCGGAGCCCGGAGCGGCGGAGGAGATCCCCCAGCTCCTCGAGCAGGTGCTCACCCGCGCGGGCCGGCGCTGGCGTTCCCGTCCGGCCCGGGTGTGGGTGGCCGACGCGGAAGTGGCGAGGATCCTGGAAAACCTTCTGGAGTCGCAGGAGGTCGCGGTCGAGCTGGTGGCCCGGCTGCCCCAGTTGCCCGAGGTCGTGGACGCGCTGGTCGCGGGCATGGCGCCGCCCGATCCCCGACCCAACCCTCTGACGGGCGCCGGAGTCACGGTGGAACGGCTGCGCTCCTTCGCCCGTGCCGCGGCCTGCTTCTACGACTCCTCCTGTTGGCGCTATCTGGCGACGGAAGACCTGGTCCGGGTCGAGGCGCCCGAGGGGGGAGAGGCCTTGCGCTACGTCAGCGTGAGCCGCCAGGGCTCCCACGCGGCCGGTCTTTGGCTCTTCCGGGACGCAGAGGACCTCGAAGGCCTCTTGGACGGCGAGGTCGAGTGGTTCCTGCGAGAGCGGCAAGGGTTCTGGGCGCTGGCGTTCGAGCTGCCCTGGTCCGCTCCTCCCGATGACGTAGAGCTCTGGGAGCGGCACGGCCTTCCCTGGGCCGGTGGAGACCGATGTCCGGCCGCCTATTTTGCGGGGTCGGGGGCCATCGAGCGGCCGGACGCGCGGCAGCTTGCCTTTCTCGAAGGGCTCCTGGCGGCGCTCGCGGCAACCGCCGAGGAGGACATCGACGCCGGCCGGTGGGAGAAGCAGGCCGAGACCGTGGACGGCCCGGTCCGTTTCGTCCTGAGCCTGCCCGGCCTTTTGGAGCCGGAGGACCCGGAGGACATTGGGGATCTCGTTTTCGAAACCCCCCAGGAGAAGGCGGAGGATCTCATGGATCAGGCCTACGACTCCCGGGGCCGGCGGGCCGTGCTCCTGGCGCGCCAGGCTCTGGAGGTCTGGCCGGACTGCGCCGAGGCGTACATTCTGCTGGCCGACCAGGCCTTCGACGCCGAGACCGCCCTGGGTTTCTACGCCCAGGCCATGACCGTCGCGGAGAGAGTCATGGGGCCGGGCGTTTTTTCCGAGGAGACTGAAGAAATCGGGGGCTTCTGGGAGTACGGCGAAGGGCTCCCCTACATGGAGGCGCGCCTGGGCTACGCGGAGGCTTTGCTGAAGCTCGGCCGCATGGAAGAGGGGGTGGAGCACTTCCAGGAAATGCTCCGGCTCGACCCCGGCGACGACCAGAGGGTGCGCGAATCCCTGGTCAACGTCCTCATCGTCCTGGACCGCGATGAGGAGGCCCAGGCGCTGCTCGACCGCTACGGTGAGGACCGTTCGACCCTGATGCGTTTTCCCCGTGCCCTCCTCCGGTTCCGCCGCGAGGGCGACTCGGCGGAGGCCCGGTGGTGCCTCAAGGACGCGCTGAGAGCGAACCGGTTCGTTCCCGGCCTCTTGCTCCGGACCCACCCGATGCCGTCCCTGGAAGGGTTCTATTCGCCTGGGACGGAGGGAGAGGCCGCGGCCTACGTCTCCCTCGACCGTGGGACCTGGGAGAAGACCCCCGGCGCTCTCGACTGGCTGCGCGAGCGCACGGCCGCGGCCATTCCCGTGCACTCGAAAACGCGGCCGAGGGCGCGCGGGAAGAAAAAGAAGAAAAAGCGGCGGTGAGGCCCTGCTTCCTCTTTCCCGCAGCACTCCTATTGGAGATTCAATGGCCCACCGGGGACCGCGGGCGGCGCACCCCTTGGGGGCGGGCTAAAAAGGCACGCCCCTTCCCCTTGGCGTCGAGAAAGAGCCCCACAATCTCGCCGGCGGCGTTGGGCCCGTGGCCAAACGTTTGGCTGGCCTCCGCGACATCGATCACGGTGAAAGACGAACCGTCCGTCACAAAGGCATGCGATTTCCCCGGGACATCTTCAAACTGCCCCGCCATCAGACCTTTGTTGTTGATGCCTGTGATGCTGGTCAGGACGGCCCCTGGTACATCGATGACCTCGAAGGACTCACCGATCTTCAGGAAGCCATGCTGCACTCCCTCACGATCACCAAAATACCCTACGATCCAGCCGGCGTCGTTGATCCCGGCGGCGGCGCTATAGCTGGCGCCCGGGACATCGATGATGGTCAAGGACGAACCGTCCCGCAGATAGCCGTGCCGGACGTCATCGGCATCGAGGAAGTTCCCCACGATCTGGCCTTTGTTGTTAATTCCGACGGCATCTGTCTGGCGAGCCCCCGGCACGTCGATTCTCTTGACGGTCGAACCATTCCTAAAAAAGCCATGCCGCCCCCCCTTGCTGTCATCATAGAACCCTACGATCTGGCCATCGTTGTTGATCCCCGTGGCAAGGGTGCGGGTGGCACCCGGGGCGTCGATGGCAGTGAAGGTCGAACCGGCCTTCAGATAGCCACGCAAGCGGCCCCTGGCATCAATGAAGGCGCCTACGATTTGGCGGCCATCATTGGTCCCGCTGGCGTCGCTGTAGGCAGTCTCCCCTGGAACATCGAACCGGGTAATGGCGTATTGCGCCTGCGCCGAAATGGCCAGCAACAGACCCAGAGCCACCATCGTAATCATTCGCCGTGCTCTCATGGTATTCACCTCCGTAGTTGGATCTACCTGCGGATTCCACCCTCGCTCACCTATCCACATCGAGCTTCACTGCTCGGACAGATCGCACCACAGAAGCGGCACCCTGGCTTCCCCAAAGGCGAACCGGGGATTTTCATCGGCGAGCCTGCTGGATGCCCAGGTAAGGGTGTCGGCGGCTTGCCCTCAGGTTACTCTCAAAAAATAAGGTGTCCGACAAAGGCTAAACGAGACAGAAGGCAGCCGCATGTAGCCCCCCTACTTCTTCTTTCCCGGCATGTCCCTTCCGCCCTGGTGGAGGACGAGGCTGGTCACCTTGCCGTCCGCGCCGCGGACGAAGTCGACCTGGGCGTCCACGACTTTGAGGAAGAAGCGGGTCTCCGACTCGGGGAACAGCTCGAATTTGGGCTGTCCCGTGGCTTGGCCGAAGATCTGGTCCCCCTCGCGGGTAACGGTGATCGAGAAATTGGGGGCCAGCTCGTACTCGCCCACGTAGGCGTCGTAGACGGCCGGGTCCAGCTTGATGGCCTGGCGCTCCTTGAGGGGCGCCTCGTTAGTTTTTGTCCCGGCCTCCTCGGGGCCGGAGCGGGGAGTGAAGCCGGCGCCGGTGACCTTGCCTTGTGGATCGCGTCGGAAGTGGAGACGGGAGCCGCTGGTGAGGAAGAAGAATTCGTCCTTGGCCGAGGCGAGGATCTCCTGCTTCTCACCGCCACTCCGCTGGGAGAAGAGTTTGGAGCCATCTCGAGTAACAGTGCGGGTCGTCTGCTCGTCAAAGCGGTAGACGCCCACGTACTCGTCCAGGGTCTTGGAATCGAGCTGGACGCTCTTGCGGTCCTCCATCGGCTGGCCCAGGACCTTGGCGACGATGCGCAGGGAGAGGGCGTCCGGCGGCGTTTCCGGGGAGGCGTTGTTGGAGAGGATGGCCACGAACAATCCCTTTTCGGGAACGCGCACCATGTGGGTCACGAAGCCGAAGATGCCGCCGCCGTGCTCGATGAGCCTCTGCCCTTCGAAGTCGGTCGCCCCGATCCCATAGCCGTAATAGGTGTTGATCCCCGACTTGAGCTTGTAGGGGGTGAACATGCGGTCGAGGGAGGATTTCTTGAGCAGTGCCTCGCTGGACAGGGCGCGGTCCCAGATCGCCAGGTCGTCCACCGTGGACATTAGGGAGCCGGCGGCGTAGGGCTGGGTCATGCTGAGATACTCCGCGTTGCGGAAGCCCTGAGCGTCTTTCGAATACCCGGAGGCCCGCCGGGGAACGACCTCGCCGGCGTGCCCGTAGCGCGAGCTCTTCATGCCGAGCTTGGCGAAGATCTCCTCCTCGACGAATTGTTCGTAGCTCTTGCCGGAGACCTTCTCGACGATGGCGCCCAGGAGGATGTAGCCCGAGTTGTCATAGGCCCACTTCTCGCCGGGCTTGAACTCCAGGGGCTTGTCCTTGAACAGTCCGATCAGGGTCTGGAGGGTCATGTCCTCGCGCACCCGGGGGAGCCACTCGGGCAGGCCCGTGTAGCTGGGGATGCCGGAGGTGTGGGTGAGCAGGTTCTCGATGGTGACCGTCTCCCCATGGGTGGGGTAGTCGGTGAGGTACTTGGTGACGTCATCTTCCACGCGGAGCTGGCCCCGCTCCTGGAGCAGGAGGATCGACGCGGCCGTGAACTGCTTGGTGATGGACCCCAACTCGAACACCATGTCGGGCGAAACCGGCACCCCCAGGTCCAGGTTGGCCAGGCCGTAGCCCTTGCGGAGCACGACTTTGCCGTCCTGGATCACGAGCGCCGCCGCCCCGGGCTGGTCGGCCGGATAGGCGGCGGAGAGGATCTGGTCGGCGTAGGTGGCGAGATCGGCGGCCGGGGCGGGGAGGGAGAAGGTGAGCAACAAGGCGCTCGCAAGGGCAAAGGGGACGCCGGAGGATTGAAGAGATCTCATGGGGTAAGGGACTCCTTTCGCAGTTGAGTACGTGGAAAGGTCGGAGAGGTTATGCCGGCAGCCGCCCGTTCCGCTTTCTCGCCATCCCTGTGGCAACGTCTTCCTCCTTTGCGTAATATACCGGCTCGGAGCGGGCGCTTCGGCCCCTAAAAGGAGAACGGAATGGCGGAGCCTGGCCGGCAGATGGTACCCGTCCTGTTGAATCCATCCTTTGACACGTGGGAGGTGGCCGTCACCCCCTTGCCTCGGTGGCTGCCGGTGGAGGGCCGGCGGGTTCGTGCCTGGCTCGCGGTCTGCTTTGACACGGAGGGGGAGAGGGCTCTGGCCATAGAGCCCAGGGTGGAGGAGGCGATCCCCGGGGTGCTCGAGCGATTGCTCTCCCGTGCGGCCCGGAGTTGGCGCGTCCGCCCGGCCCGTATACGGGTGGCGGACGCGGAGGTGGCGAGGATCCTGAAAGACCTCCTGGCCCCCCAGGAGATCCCGGTCGAAGTGGCCGAGCTTCTATATCTGCCGGAGCTCCTGGGCTTTCTCATCGCGGAGATCGCGCCGCCCGACCCCAGGCCGGGTCCGCTCACGGGGGCCGGAGTTACGGTGGAGCGGCTGCGGTCCTATGCCCAGGCCGCCACCGGTCTCTATATCTCTCCAATCTGGCGCCATCTGACGTCCGAGGACCTGATCCGGGTGGAGTCACCCAAAGTGGAAGAGTCCTTCCGTTACGCCGTCCTGACCCGGGACGATTCCGGGCCTGGCGGGTTGTGGTTCTTCCCCAGCCGAGAGGATTTCGAGTGGATCCAGGAAGGCGACGTCGGCTCGTTCCTCTCCGGGCTCGGGTCCTGGATGTTCAGGTTCGACCGGCCCTGGGTGGCTCCTCAGAGCGACACCGATCTCTGGGAGCGGCACGGCCTTCCCTGGAGCGGGGAGGACCGCTGTCCCACCGCCTGTTTCATCGGAATGGAGGTGATGAAACGGCCGGATGCGCGCCAGCTCGCGTTCCTGGAGGGGCTGATGTCGGCCCTGGCCGCCACGGCCGAGGAGGACCTCGACGCCGGCCGGTGGGAGAAGAGGGTCAAGACGGCCGAGGGCTCCGCCCGCTTCGTCCTGAGCCTGCCGGAGCTCCTGGAGCCCGCCGAGACCGAGCGCGGGTTCAGTTTCAGCACGATGTGGAGGTACACCGAGCGGACGATACGGAAGCTCAACAAGCGCCTTCAAGGCCGCCAGCCTGAGTCCCTCGAGGAGGCCAACGAGGCCCTCGACGCCCTCTTCCGGGAGGAAGAAGAGGCCGGACCGGCCGAGCCGGAGACGCCCCAGGATCGGGCCGAGCAGCTCCTCGACCAGGCCCACGAGGCCCGCGGTAGGCGGATGGTGCTCCTGGCGCGCCAGGCCCTGGAGATCTGGCCGGATTGCACGGACGCCTACAACCTGCTCGCCGGCCGGGAGCCCGATCCCCAGGCGGCCCTGGACCTCTACGCCCGCGCCATGGCCGCCGCGCAGAGGGCGATGGGCCCTGAGATCTTCGAGCAGGCCGGTGACTTCTGGGGACTGGTCGAGACGCGTCCGTACATGCGGGCGCGCCAGGGACTCGCGGAACGCCTCCTGGTGTTGGGCCGGACCGAGAAAGCGGCGGAGCACTACCGGGAGATGCTGCGTCTCAATCCGGACGACAACCAGGGGGTCCGTCACGCGCTGGCCAGCCTCCTGATCGTACTGGAACGGGATGAGGAGGCCGAGGAATTGCTCGACCGTTATGAAGAGGATGATTCGCCCTTCATGGCCTTTCCCGGCGCGCTCCTGAGCTTCCGCCGCGAGGGCGACTCCCCGGAGGCCCGGCGGCGCCTCAAGCGGGCCCTGCAGGCGAACCGGTTCGTCCCCGGCCTGCTCCTCCGCACCCAGGAGGTGAGTGCCATCCCCGGGATGTACTCACCGGGCGGGAGAGAGGAGGCCGCCCTCTACTACGACCTGTCCCTGGAGACCTGGGCGAAGACTCCTGGCGCCCTCGACTGGCTGCGGAAGCGCACTGCCGTCCCTGCGCGAGCCAAGGCCAGGACGAAGCGGAAGAAAAAGAAGCGGCGGTGAGGGCGGCTAAGCGAAAACCTTGGCCAGAGGGATCGCGAGCCCCGGCAGGAGCGGAGTGGTGAGGACGTCTCCGGCGGCTGCGGAGAGCTCGGCGGCAAGGCGAAGCGGACCGCCGTTGCGCCGGACGGGCGGCGAGGGAGGCCGGGCGGGCGAGCCCATGC